>JADFCT010000090.1 GCA_017161665.1 Candidatus Sumerlaeota bacterium | reverse complement strand
CGGATTCCGGAGCGGCTCCGGCGTCTGGATGAAATAGCCCGTTGTTTCTGGTTTGACTGGCATCATGACGCGTTGGCGCTCTTTCTTCGGATTGATTTGGATCTTTGGGAGACGACGGGCCATAATCCGGCTCGTATGCTGGGTTTGACCTCTCAGGAACGCTTGAATGAACTCGCAGAGGATGAAGGGTATGTGGCGTTATATGATCGCGTCTGCCGGGATTGGGACACCTATCGCGTCCAACCCATTTGGAAGAAAGAGGGGGTTTCCTGGCCTGAAAATGTGCGGATTGCGTACTTTTCACTGGAATTTGGGGTGTCCGAGTGTCTGCCGATCTATTCGGGCGGGCTGGGCGTCCTGTCGGGCGATCACGTCAAGTCGGCCGGTGACCTGGGGCTGCCATTGGTTGGAGTGGGGTTGTTGTATCAACAGGGATACTTTCGGCAGTATCTGAACACAGACGGCTGGCAGGGAGAGCGGTATCCGGATAATGACTTTTTCACCATGCCGATAACACTGGTCCGGCAGGGAGATGGCCTGCCGCTGACGATCGCCGTCGATTATCCTGGAGGGCCGGTCCATGCGCAGTTGTGGCGGGTGACTGTTGGCCGGTCGCAGTTGGTGATGCTGGATACAAACATCCCGCAAAACAATCGCCCCGACGATCGATCGCTGACCTATCAGCTTTATGGTGGCAACATTCAAAATCGCATCCGGCAGGAAATCCTGTTGGGCGTGGGGGGGCTGAAGGCCCTGGACGCTTTGAACATGCGGCCGACGATTTGTCATCTGAACGAGGGGCACAGCGCCTTTTTGTCTCTGGAGCGGATTCGCCGACGGATGAGCGAAGACGGATTGACCTTCGCCGAGGCCCGCGAGGCGACCGTCGCTGGAAATGTTTTTACAACACACACACCGGTGCCGGCGGGCAATGAGATTTTCCCCCCCCATATTGTGGAAGAACATGTGCGGACGCTGCTCGATGGGGTGGATGCGCCCATCGATGAAATCCTGGACTTGGGGCGAATTCATCCCGGTTCACATTCTGAAGGTTTTGGAATGACGGTTTTTGCCATTCGCATGTCCAGCCATGTCAATGGTGTCAGCAAGCTGCATGCGCATGTGTCACGCGACATGTGGAAGGAACTCTGGCCGGGCGCGACGCTGGCGGATGTGCCCATTGAGGCTATCACGAATGGCGTCCATCTTCCCTCCTGGCTCGCACGGGATATGGCCGTTCTGTTTGATCGCTATCTGGATCCCGATTGGCGGGACTTTTCGCATAACGATCCGCGTTGGCGTCGCATTCAAGGGATTCCCGACGAAGAATTGTTTTCCACCCATGAACGGCGACGAGAAAAATTGGTTACCTTTGCCCGCGCTCATTTGCGCAAGACATTGAGGGGCCGTCGGGCCACGCCACAGGAACTGGCCGAGGTGGACGACATTCTGAATCCCGAGGCGCTGACGATTGTCTTCGCCCGCCGGTTTGCGACATACAAGCGGGGCTCCTTGCTGTTACGCGATATGGACCGTCTGATGCGGCTCATCGATAACCCCGATCGGCCGGTTCAGTTTATCTTCGCCGGCAAGGCCCATCCCCATGATACACCGGGTAAAAAGGTGATTCGTGAAATCGTTCACACGTCGCGCAATCCCAAATTCCGGGATCATTTTATTTTCCTGGAGGATTATGACCTTCAAATGGCCCGTTATCTGGTTCAAGGCGCGGATGTTTGGCTCAATACACCGCGACGTCCCCTGGAAGCCTCGGGCACGAGTGGCATGAAGGCTTCGCTCAATGGTGGACTGAATGTCAGTATTCTGGATGGATGGTATGATGAGGCCCATCAGGATGACCCCGAGATTGGCTGGGCCATTGGCAACGGTGAAGTGTATGAGGATCACGAATACCAGGATCAGGTCGAGTGTGAGGCCTTGTATAATATTCTGGAGGAGCAGGTGGCTCCGATGTTCTATGCGCGCAGTCGTGACGGGATTCCACACCAGTGGGTCGGCATGATGAAGAGCGCCATGATGACGGCTTGTGAAATGTACAATACGGGGCGCATGGTGACGCAATATGCGGAGCAGGTTTATTTACCGGCAGCTCGGGCGGCGCGGAGTTTCGCCGCCAACCGGAATGAACGCGCCATCGCCCTGACGAACTGGAAACACGCGTTGCGGGAGCGATGGGGGGCCGTTCGTGTTCTTGATGTGATTTGTGATCAGATCGGCGAAATTGATGTGGCGACGGAGGTCAATGTGCGCGCGCGGATACATCTTGGGGAGTTAAGCCCGGATGAGGTGTTGGTGGAAGTGTATCACGGGCGCATTGACCCCAATGATGAGATCGTGTCTCCTCGTCGGATTGAAATGGAAAACACCGGCCCCGCTCATCAGGATGGGGCGGATGTGGCCGGCGACTATCTGTTTTTGTCCCATATTCCATCGGACGCCAGCGGTCGATATGGGTACACGGTGCGTGTGTTGCCGCGCCACCCCGATCTGGTGACGCCATTTGTTCCGGGGTTCATCACGTGGGCGCAATAGGCTCCCCGCTGTTCTGATCGAGGCAAAAATCCATTTGCCCGGCCGAAGTCGATTCTCTAATATCGATTATTGGCTTTTGGGGAACTGAATTTAATTTGAGAAAATTCGAGTTCATTCGGATTTTGAGGAGACGCAGATAATGAGAGAACTGAATCGTCGCGGATTTATTAAAACCACAGCCGGCGCTGCGCTGGTCGCGCCCATGATGGCTGGGGCCGCCGAGGCCGAACTGCCCAAGATTACCGCTCAATTGCCGACGGATATGGTCAAACTGGGCCAGTCGGGTTTGACATGCAATTTCCTGGCATTGGGGACGGGCATGAGCGGCTACCGGCGTTCATCGGCCCTTACGCGCATGGGAGAAGAAAAAGCCCATGCCGTGATTCGTCATGCGGTCGATAAGGGCATTGCCTTCATGGACATGGCGGACTTGTACGGTACCCATCCGTTTGTGAAAACGGCTCTCAAAGCCGTGGATCGGTCAAAACTGTTCTATCTGACAAAAATCTGGCATCGGCCCAATGATGCCTGGGCCGATGCCTCCGGCGGGGCCATGGCTGAGGTGGACCGGTTCCGGAAAGAATTGAATACGGACTATCTGGATGTCTGTTTGATTCACTGTCTCGTGAATGGTGAATGGTTGGACTCCGAAAAGCGGGTGATGGACGAATTGTCTGAGTTGAAGCAAAAGAAAACCGTCCGCGCCGTTGGCGTTTCCTGTCACAATCATGACGCCCTGAAAGTCGCCGCGGAAAGCCCGTGGGTGGATGTGATCCTCGCTCGGATCAATAACGAGAAGATGCACATGGATGGAACGGTAGAGGAAATTTCCGAGACGCTGATCAAGGCGCGTAAGAATGGCAAGGGCGTCGTTGGAATGAAAATCTTCGGCCAGGGCGAAAAGATATTTAAAGGCGAGGAAGGGCTCAAAGCCCGTACGGAATCGGCCCGGTTTGTGATCAAAAATAATCTGGTGGACGCCATGACGATCGGTATGTTGTCAACGGCGGAGATCGACGAAAACCTCAAGACGATTGAGACGGCGCTCAAGGGGTAGGGGAGCAATTGAATGCAATCATATCGCAAAGAGTTGTGGTTCAATGTCCCCCAGCGTCGACAGACCTTGGACATCACGCAGGAGGTGGAGGACGCCTTGCGTGAAAGTGGTGTCCAGGAAGGGCTGCTTTTGGTCAATGCCATGCATATTACGGCCAGCGTTTATATCAACGATGCGGAGTCGGGGCTGTATCAGGACATGGAGACGTGGTTGGAAAAACTGGCGCCCCATGAACCGATTTCACAGTATCACCACAACGGATACGAAGATAACGCTGATGCGCATCTGAAGCGTAGCGTGATGGGACGTGAGGTTGTCGTTGCCGTGACGGAGGGGAAACTCGATTTCGGCCCTTGGGAGCGAATTCATTATTTTGAATTCGATGGCGGCCGCAAGAAGCGAGCCTTGATCAAGATAATCGGGGAGTAGTCTTTCCGGTGTTCAGTTGAAACAAGCCCCCCGGCTTTTCCTCAGATGGAAAGCCGGGGGGGCTTGTTTTGTGGCGACGAGGGGGGGTTATTCGGCGCCTTGGTGGTGCTCGGAAAGATGGGCGAGGGCTTCTTTACCGAAATACTGAACCTTGAACTGATCGACCAGAGTCTTGAGCTTGGCTGTGTGGGCGGTATCGGTTGACTGCTTGGCCTTCATCGAGGCGACCAGAATCTCGTGACACGAGACGAGTTTGGCGATATACGCCTTTTGCTCGGCTTCTCCAGCGCCCTCGGTCAGGGTTTTGACCCGTTGGCGGAGAAAGTACTCGGTGATGACTTCGGAGATTTTGTTCGCATGATCTTCCTTCGTGGTAATCCAGCGGACAATCTGATTGTGGTTCGGTTTGGCGGCGCTTGATAATTCGTCAATCTGTTTCATGCTCTTTTCGATTGTGACGATGTCTTCGTACAATGCGGCAAAGCGAAGTTCATCGGTGAAAATGCCACAGGGCACTTGACAGTGAGCGTACACAAAGGCGCCACCGATTGTAAGGGTCAGCGCGCTCAGGATGGATAAGGCCGCGATACGGATTTTGCGGCTCGGGTGCGACAGGGGGTGGTGTTTCATAACAGGACTCCTTTAAATGGTTGGGCGCGGCTTCCCGGCCCGTATTTTGGAAAATGATTCAGGCGCGCCTTTAGGGATACGCCTGTTTTATTCTGCTCTTTTTTTGTCGGAGAGCAAGAGCAAACATTACGCAATTGTTTCGGTTAGCCAAGAATCTTTGCTGAAAGCCAGCCGTGCTGCATTTGTGAATGCTTTGCCAAGTATAGCGGCGCCGCCTTGCCGCTCGCGATCGAGAAATTTATTGAGAGCGCGGGATTTGACTGGCGCCTATTTTGCTTTACTGATTCTTACAAATCATTTCGGATATTTGGTTTTCCCCTTGTATGATCTCGGGTGGCGGCGGTATAGTCTCCGTTTGCCGTGTGGAGCAACGGGTTATGCAATGCGACCGTTTTTTGCGTAGGCTAGTTGATTCTGGAGGCGCAAGGATGAGGAGCCTTTTTTGATGACTTTTAATAATGCAGGCGCGATGCCGATGATTGCCGGAGCGCCTCATTCTTTTCATATCCCGGTTATGGGTACGGGATTTACGATTGATACGCCCATCCGAGTTGGCCGTTTTGGGATTTCTTCTACCATATCCTTGGTGGACGATACGCTGATTGAACAGATGCGGGCTTATTATTGCGCGCAGATGGGCGAACCCTATGAGCCCATTGGACGGACGGAAGCGGATTCGCGCGCTCGAAGGATTACAGCGTATCTGAATCTGATTTCCACAATTCTCGAGCGACAAATCCAGACCGTACGTCAGGAACGCTTCGAGCCGGGTACTGAAATCACCCGATATTTTGATTTGTTGCCGGAGTCGGACCGTAAGGATTTATACTACCGCATGTTGGAATCGACCGACGAGTCTGTGCGCGCGCCTCTTCAGGAGGCGTTGCGGAAGACCGTCGTGCCGGGGAGTATTGATGTCAACATCATGACCAAGCTGGATCGGGAAAATCCCGTGGCCGATGCGCAATCGAGTGTGTTGTATCGGGACGCCATGGCGGCTCTGCGGGGATTTGCGATGAGCGAAGTTCAGTCGTCGATTGTGTTTTCGGCGGGTATGAACAATGCGTTGTACAGTTATGCCAGCGAGTTTGATGATTTTTTACCCGATCATAAAGGGCGGTTGCGCAAGAAAATCGTTCTGAAAGTAAGTGACTATCGTTCGGCTGAAATCCAGAGTCGCTTTCTTGCCAAGAAGGGATTGTGGGTTTCGGAGTTTCGGATTGAATCCGGCCTTAATTGCGGCGGTCATGCGTTTGCGACTCGCGGTTTTTTGATGGGCCCGATATTGAATGAGTTTCAGGCTTGCCGTGAGGGACTGGTGGCCAAAAACCGCGAACTGTGCGAAAAGGCGTGGGTAAAGCGAGGCTTGGGCGTTCCGCGTGACGAGGATTTTGATACTCGGCTGACGGTGCAAGGCGGTGTGGGCGAGGCGGAGGAACACCGGTTTCTTTTGAAGTATTATGACGTGGACAGTGTTGGCTGGGGAACGCCTTTCCTGCTGGCTCCGGATGTGGTGGGCGTTGATGAGGACTTGATGAATCGGTTGGCAGCGGCCTGTGAAGACGATGTTTACTTGAGCGACAGTTCCCCCTTGGGCATTAAGTTCTGGAATCTACGCACTTCGCCGAGTGAAGAGGCGCGGCGGGCGCGGGTTGAGAGTGGCCAGCCAGGGGCTCCCTGTCGAAAGGGCCATCTGGCCATGAATACGGAATTTTCCGGGAAACCGATTTGCCCGGCGTCCAAGAGCTATCAACGCCAAAAACTGGCAGCACTGGATGAAGAGGAACTGTCTCCGGATCGGCGCGACGTGTTGCGCGAGTGGGTCATCGCCAAATCCTGTATCTGCCATGAACTGAGCGGGGCGGTTCTGAAAGCGACCGGCATCGATAACACCGTTGAACCGGCAGTGTGTCCCGGACCGAATATCGCCTATTTCTCGAGGATCACCTGTTTGGATGAGATGGTCGGTCACATCTATGGTCGGCTGTCCGTTCTGGGACATTCGAATCGTCCCCACATGTTTATCCAGGAACTCAAGATTTACGTGGAGAAACTTCAAGAAGAAATTGATCTTCAGTCCGCGGAAATTTCGACATGCACCAGCAAGTATATTTGTGAGTTCCGTGAAAATCTTCTGGCAGGCGTGGAATACTACAAGGAAATCACGGAACAGTTTCTCGTCGATAAGAAGGAGAAGTTCCTGGGCGATTTGGCCAGTTTGGAACAGAGGATTCGCAGTTTGGAACCGTTGTCGGTGAGCGGTTGATTTCGGTGAAGCGTATTGAGGACAGGAATTGGAAAGGCCCCGTCGATGCGTTTGTTTCGAGGACGGGGCTTTTTTTTTAGAAAGGTGAGATACGTTGATGGCCCTGGAGATGATGATTCGGGAACGGTTGGACGCACAGCCGATTTTGCTGATGACGCATTTGGTATGTGGGTATCCGAGCCTGGAAGCGAATAGGCGGATGTTGAAGATCATGAGCGAGGCCGGCGTCGCACTGGTGGAGTTCCAGTTTCCCTTCAGTGAACCCACCGCCGACGGACCGCTGTTTTGTCATGCTAACCAGGAGGCGCTGGCTGCCGGTGTGCGGATTGCGGACTGTTTCGATCTGATGAAACAGACGTCTGCGGCCGTGTCGTTTGCGCCGTTGATGATGGGTTATTATAACACCGTCTTCAAGATGGGCCATGCCGTTTTCTGCAAGCGCTTGCAGGAAGCGGGGGGCCGAGGGATGATTCTGCCCGATCTTCCACCGGAAGAAGCCGGTGATTTGGAGACCCTGGCAGACGAGGCGGGACTGGACATGATTCATCTGATGGCGCCAACCACATCGGATGAACGGTTGAAAATGATTGCTGCCCATGGACGTGGGTTGTTTTATTGTGTGGCCCGAGGCGGCGTGACGGGAGCGCACACGGACTTCGGGACCGAACTGGACGCATATCTCAAACGTTGTCGGGCCCATACATCGCTCCCTTTGGCTGTTGGATTTGGCGTCAGTCGTCCGGAGGACATTGATTTTCTTAAAGGAAGGGCAGATGTCGCCGTCATTGGGACTGCGGCCCTTCGCGCATGGGAGGACGGTGGGGAAAATGGGTATCGGGCGTTTATTCTGTCATTGGCCGAGTCGTCTCAACGGGCTTGAGTGTCTGTCGTGGGGGCTTGACTTGATCTTGGGGAACGGCCTAACGTGACACGTTTACGCCGCTCAGTCTGCAGTCGAACGCTTTCTCTGGAAACGCTGGCAGCATCGCGTCATTCACGAATACGGATTGGGGTATGAAGAAAATTGCCGTGCTGGGTTCAACGGGATCGATCGGAGTGAAGACTCTGGAAGTCATCGGCGATTACCCAGATCAACTGTCAGCAACGGCTTTATCGGCGCGTTCACGTGTCGATTTGTTACGGTCTCAAATCGACGACCATCAGCCCGCTTGGGTTAATGTGACCGATGGGGAAGCGGGCGCAGTGGCTGAACTGGCGGCGCGCTATTCCGGACGGTTGACGCGCGGTGTAGAGGGTCTGGTCGAAATGGTGCGCCAGATGGATGCGGATATGGTGGTCGTCAGCACGGTGGGGGCTGTGGGAATACGGCCGACGCTGGCGGCGATTGAGCGAGGGCTGGATGTCGCATTGGCGAATAAAGAGGTTTTGGTGACGGCCGGCGCCATGGTCATGGAGCAGGCGCGCCAACGTGGGATTCGATTGCTTCCGATTGACAGCGAGCATAATGCGGTGGCGCAGTGCTTGCAGGGAAATTGTGCCGAGGCGGTCGACCGGATAATCCTGACCGCGTCGGGAGGGCCTTTTCGAAACCGAAGCGCGGCGGAAGTGGAAAATGTGTCGGTCGATGAGGCGCTGGCCCATCCGACTTGGGCCATGGGGCCGAAGATCACCATCGATTCTGCAACGATGATGAATAAGGGTTTTGAAGTTATTGAGGCCATGTGGCTTTTTGATCTGCCCCTGGACCGGATTGATGTCGTGATTCACCCCGAGAGTCTGGTTCATTCGATGGTTGAATTTGTGGATGGATCGGTTTTGGCACAGATGGGGCTGACCGATATGTATTTTCCGATTCAGAACGTGTTGCTGGCGCCGAACCGCCTGGCGAATAAATATGAATCCTTGGACCTGACGCGTATGGGTTCTCTCAATTTTGAGCCGGTTTCTTTTGAGCGATTTCCCTGCTTACGACTGGCTTATGAAGCGGCACGGGAGGGAGGGACGGCTCCGGCGGTCCTGAATGCGGCCAATGAAGTGGCTGTGGATGGTTTTCTGAATGGACGGATTCAGTTTGGGTCCATTCCAAAGATCATTGAGCGTGTCTTGGGCGCTTCGGACACACAGACGGCCGACTCGCTGGAAGCGATTGAGGCGGCCGATGTCTGGGCGCGTAATCGGGCTTATGAGTTGTTCGACTAACAGAATGCGGTCTTGATGCGTGGGGGATGGCGCATCGGTTTGGCCGCGCTGATTTCATCGGTCTGCGATGAGACGTTTATAATTTAAAACAAGGTGTTTTACCCATGGGTGGAATCGTAGAGTTTTTTTGGTATGCTTTTTTGGTGGTTCTGATGTTTGGCTTTGTGGTCATGATCCATGAACTGGGCCACTTTATCTTCGCTAAGCTATTTGGTGTCCGAGTCGAAAGTTTCAATATCGGCTTTGGTCCCAAGAAGTGGCGTCTGGCGCACTTCAAAATAGGGGAAACCGATTATTCCATTCGCCCCATACCGCTCGGGGGGTTTGTGGAACTGCATGGTCAGATTCGCCCCGAGGAGATGGAGGGCTTGGGAATTGTGGATGAAATGGTGGCGGAAATGTCGGCCACCTTGGAAAAAGGCGATGCGGGGATGGGGGATTTGATGAAGGAATTGGACGAGACGGATTTGTCCGAGGAACAAAAACTCCTGATCCGAGCGAAATTGGAAGAAGCCCAAAGCAATTCCGATGCGGATGACAAGGGGGGCGCCCTTCAGTCGGCAGCGCGTTCCATCATTCAAGGTTCGTATGATGATGCCCACGCGCTGAAGGAAAAGAACTTTTTCGTGAAACTGCTGGTTTTCGGCGGTGGTGTTTTATTCAACTTCGTGTCAGTCATACTCATATTCGCCCTTTTATATCGAGTCGGGCGAGAGGAACTGACCTTCCCGTTGATTTTTGAAAAAGTGCCTGCGGATACGGCGTTGTATGCGGCGGGACTCCGTAATATGGATCATGTGGTGGGGACCGAGGGCGAAGTGGCCCAAGACGGTCAGGACGTGTTTGAATTAATCCAGCGGCAGTACGCGCGCATTGTCGCAGGTGACGCATCCGAAGAAATCGATCTGTTGGTGGTGGGGCAGAGTCCGGCTACCACACGGACGGTGACGTTGCCCCTCAATCAAAAGATCATGAAGGAATTGGACGAAGTCGTTTATTACCTGGAGCCACGGATCGGCGCTCTGGCTCACGGAGACCGAGCAGAATTGGCGGGCTTGAGAGAAAACGATCTGTTCCTGGAGGTGGACGGCAAACCAGTGCATTCCTGGGACGAAATGACGAGTGTGATTCGTGCCAATCCGCTTAAAACAATCTCGATCAAAATCCAACGGGACGGAACGGTCATCGACACGTCGATCACGCCGGATGAGCACAAGGAATTGGTGGACGCGGGATGGAGCGGCGATCCGGAAATCCAGGTCATTCCAGCGGAGAAGGACGGAACCTCGCCCACCATCGCCGTGGGCCGGATCGGTATTGTGCCGGCGGGGACCAAAGTGATCACGCGGGTGGAAACGATGTCGAAGGCCTTGGCCATGGGCTGGCAAAAGGCCGCCGGTTCGTTGATTTATCAGGTGAGCGCGCTGGGCGATTTGTTCGGCGGCGGCAATCTGAAGGAAATCAAAAAAAGCGTTGGCGGCCCGGTAATGATTTTGACTTTTTCATACCAGAAGGCCAAACAGGGATTTTGGGAACTGCTTGATTTCTTTGCCATGTTGAGTATCGCCCTGGTGATTTTCAATATTTTACCCATTCCGATGCTGGATGGTGGGCATATTCTTCAGGCCTTCATTGAGATGATTATCCGTCGCCCCATCCCCGGGATCGTGCTGAAGTGGTCGTATAATCTGGCGTTGGCCTTTATCCTGTTGTTCGTCCTTTTTGTGACCACCAATGATTTATGGCGTGAAGGCCAACGGATGGGCATTAAGGATCTGGACCAGCCACCGACGGAGGTGATTACGCCACAACCGAAAGGGATGGAGAACGGAACGGAAGCGCCGGCC
>JADFCT010000089.1 GCA_017161665.1 Candidatus Sumerlaeota bacterium | reverse complement strand
GCCAGGTAACAGAGGCGGAAGAGCCATTTCTCTGGCATGGGTTTTGGGGTGACCGCGCCCTGGGCAACATATCCTTTGAAGATGCCGCGACTCTGGAGGCCGAAGAACAACTGTTCCGCTCGCCGGGCATAGGTGTGCTCTTCCAGTATGCGCTTTTGTCCCGCTTGGATGATCGCCAAACGCTCCTGAGGGTGGTCCAGATAGTAGCGTATTTTTGTATTCAGGTCCGCGATATCGTCAAAACAGACGATTTCCTTGTCCAGTTCGAGCAGTTCGTTGATTCCCGACCGATAATCGCTCAACAGAAAGCCGCCGGCGGCCGGCACGTCGAAGACGCGCTGGGTGACACCCGATTTGAGCTGATACCGTGAAAGATTAAGGTTGATCGGACTGTTGCGATAGACGGCTGAAATGATTTCGAAGGGCACGGGATTGACCCGTTGGGCCCGGGTCAGGTGACCATCCCAGTCGGCGCCACCCACGACCGCCACAGGCGCGGCGTCGATGCGGTTGATTACGCCCTTGCGCAGATCAAAGGACGCGCGAAACTCGACCATTGACGCCACCAAGGCGCACAATCCGTCGTTTTTCAATAGGAAACCATACTGTGGATTTGTCGGCGCCAACTCCCGCAGGAAGTCCTTCGTTGTACGGTCGGGATTGGCCTTGAGGGCGTTGATACCCTGCTGGACGATTTCGTCCAAAACAATTTTTGCTTTTTCCTCATTGCCTTTCACGGCTCGCATGAAGTTGCCAAGCGTCTTGACCTCGATCTCCATCCCGGTCTTGCCAACAAAGACCACCGGCGCAGGAGGGCGCCAGGAATGGCGCAGACCCTTGCGCAGGCGCGTCGGGTTTGTTCCCAACGGCAGATGGAAAGAGACCGTGGAACCGCGGTCGCGGGCAATCTCCGCATATACCCGATCGAACACAACCGTGGTGGCGTAATTGAAGTCAGGATCGAAGACCGTTTCCGAAAAGTTATCCATAGCGTCCACGATCCAGTTGACGCATGGGATTTCCTTGAGTTCCGCAATCATCTGAATTGAGCCGGCGCCGTCGAAACCAAAGCAACTACTCGTGAGGATCAGTTCGGGGTCAAACGCGTCAATCCGTTCATAAACGTACCCCACATAGTCTTCATGGCCGTCAACCCGAGTCTGCTCCGCCCCATCGTCTTTTTTTTGTGTCTGGATGCGGAAGACCAACAGTTCACATCCCATTTCTTCCAGGGCGGCGCGCAGATCGGTGACGACCATGGTCTGATCTTTGTGAAACAAACAGATTCGAACGCCGGTCATGCTGGATGGCGTGGGCGCGACGGGTTCCGGCGCGGTCGCGTTCCCATCCATCGTCGGACTCGCAGACGCGGCGAGAGGGGCCGGTTGGGCGCGATCGTTTTCAAGGCAACAGTTTTTGTATTTTCGTCCGCTGCCGCAGGGGCAGGGATCATTGCGTCGCGGTTTGTCCATCAGTTCGTTTCTTTTTCATCGGATTCCGGCGCCTCGGATTCCATCTGCTGCCGCGCGTCATCCAGCATCCGGAGAATCGCCGCTACCGGTTTGCTGTCCGGATATTTCTTTTGCGCATCTTCGGCGATTGCCCGGCTGGACGCATATTCACCTTTTTGATACATGATCAGCGATTTCATCACCATGATTTCGGGTGTGCGCGAATGGCCGGGATACCGCATTTCAAAGGCCACGCACTCTTTAAGGACGGCGTCAAGTTCTCCGGTCTCGTTCAGGCGGTCGCGAAGGGTAAAAAAGAGCAAATCGCCCGAGACTTTTAATTTGTCCGACGGGTCCAGCCGTTGAACCGTCTTATAGTCCTCTATGCCTTGGGCAATACGTTCCGCGTCAAAGGTGGTTCCGGTTTCGGTGCGCAAATCGCCGCGCTGCTTATAGAGTTTGGGATCGTTGGGCGAAGCGGCGATTTGTTTGTTAATGGCCTCGAGGCGCTCCTCATAGTGGATAATGGACAGTAGCGATTGGACCAGAGGGGAAGGAATATCCGCCGTATCCTTGGGATCGGCCTTCAGCACCTGCTTGATGAGTTCAACGCCCCGGGCGTATTCCGCTTCACTGCGCGCCATTTCTATAAGGATTCTGCCCAGTTGTTTTTGAAGGCTGTGGTCTTCCGGTTTTTCCTTGAGCGCGCTCTCCAGTTTCTGGGCCTGATCTTCCATCCGGATTCGCTCCCGGGCGGCTGTCAGGGCCTCGGCTGGAATACCTTGGGTGATCGTTGGATCAAGGCGCAGGGCCGTGACGAAACACTCAAACGCCTCCGTGTATTCCTCAGGGTTTTGGGCGTTGTAGGTGAGTAGTTCTCCCAGAGTGGCCCATCCTGCGGCGTCTTTGGGCTCCTTCTTGATTCGCGCGCGCGCCATGGCCAGTTTTTCACCGTAGTTTTCAGCGAGTTCAATGCGGCGGACCAGTTCCTTCCCGTCAATGGCGGCGCCCATAAATCGCCCTGTGACCCGGCCGTTGGCATTGAGAATGACAAACGTGGGATAGGCGCTGACCTGATACCGTTCGACAAGGGCGCTGTTTTCATCGCCATCAAGATAAACCGGTGTCCAGTCGGACAGGAATTTCAAAAGGGCCGCATCGGTCAGCAGAGCCTGGGCTGATTCCTGAAAAGGATGCGTCCAATCTGTCGCGAACACGAGGAGGGTCGGTTTGCCGGATAATTGGCTGATTGAGAAAGTGTTCTGCCAGGGCTGGGGCAATTCAAGCCCTTCCACGCGGAGCGCTGCCGTCGACAGGAAAAGCCAAAGGGCTCCGCATGACACCGTTATCGTTCGTCTGTTCATTGGAAACATCATTCAAACTCCAGTATCTGAATTCCCCAATCGCCGAGGCGATCGGTTGGATAGAAGTGAAAGGCCCATCCTGTTGACTGCTTCTTGACTCTAACGAACCCGCCGAACCGAAATCAAGGAAGATGCCGGTCCCCCGGTTTCGATGTTCGGAATGTGGTGTGTCAGACGCCTAGCGCCAACACCTATTCCGGTTTCCGTTCAGCGGCCAGGCGTCCAACCCGTTCGGCAGCGGCCTGGAGGGGAAGGGCTTGTTCCATACGCTCGGCCAGAACCGGTGTTTTTCCATGCCCGCCGCCTGCGTACGCGTCAAAGTGAGGAAGCCTCTGGCCATCAACCTTTTTGAGTCGTCCCACCAGGCCGATATCGGCCACGGTCGGATGGGAACAGCCGTTGGGACAGCCGGAGATGCAGACGAGAACGCGCGAGTTGTTGGGGAGTTGTTCCCGGACGGCTTGTGCAATTGGCCCGGTTTCCACAAGGGCGCTGGAGCAGAAGCGGGCGCCCGGACAGGCGATAATTCGAGGACCGCCTATAGCGGCCTGCCAGGATCGGGGGAGTTTCTGGGCCTCAAAGCCATAGAGATGCAGGTCATGTTCGAATCCCACGGTCAGTCTTGCCGTCCCGTCGCCCAAGGCGTCGAGCAGTTCGATCAAATGCTCCGGATTGAGTTCTCCGTCGGCGATATTGAACGTTAGATGCGACGTTTGGGGCGGAGGGGACGCCTTTGGAGGATCCGCGGAATTGACAGAGATCGCCGCTTTTTCTTTCTGAAAAAGGGTCTCAAGCCGATGAAGAAAATCGGTGTCGCCCATACGTTCGCGCACATGGCGCAGCCGGGCTTTATGCCGATGTTCGCGGTCACCTTCTTCATGGAAGAGACGCAAAGCGGCCAGGATCAAGGGAACGACTTCCTGGATCGGGATTCGCGGGTATAATTCGATCCCCGTTTTCGGCCGGGCGCCAAGCGAACCGGCGCCAATTACTTGGAAATGCCCGTCGGGGAGAGCGACAAATCCCAGGTCATTGATCCAAGGGCGTCCACAGGCTTTCGTACAGCCCGACAAAGAAATCTTAAACTTGCGGGGCAAGGCGAATAAATCGTTCCATTGCGAGGTTGCGGCGCAAATGGCGTCCAGCAGGGGCGTCAGATCGTCGGATTGACTACAGGCGCCGCCACAAGGGCATTGTGTGATGTTACGCAGCGTATCGCCACAGGCGCCTACGGTGGTCAATCCGGCATCGGCCAGTCCCTTTTGTAGAATAGGGATCTGGTCCAAAGTAACATTATGGAATTCCAAATCCTGACGGGTGGTCAGATGGAGCGGCGTGCCGGGTGTCAAGCGTTGAGCCAATTGGGCAAGGGCGCGCCATTGGATCGTTTGCAGTCGCCCACCATACACCTTGACACGTTGCATATAAAAACCTTTCTGGCATTGTTCATACAGGCCCAGCAAGCGGACTGCGGCAGTCTCGACAGGTACGGTCGCGCAGGGGAAATCCGGAGAGATCATAAAAGAGATGTCCTTGAATGTCGGGTGTTTACGGGGAAAACGGCTCGGCCCGATTTCTGATCGGAATTTGCCGTTGACTCCACTCACCGGGCAAAGTCTAGTAAACCGCAGTCGCGCGTGTCAATCCGTGTTGCCCCCCGCGACATTCGAACAAGAAGGTGAAGCGCATGAGTGAGTCTGTTCCCGCCACCTCGCCCTTTGATAACTGGTCAGATGAAACGTGTCGGAGTTTGTTGGGGCGCCTGGAGGCCATGGGCCCCGAAGAACTGTTGCGCTGGGCCGTCTCCGAGCACGGCGACCGGGCCGCGATTATGACGAGTTTTCAGAATACCGGCTGTGTCATGATTGACATGGCTGCGCGCCAGTCTCCCAAACCGCGGGTGGTGACGGTGGATACGTTGCGGCTCCATCCCGAGACGTATGACCAGATCAAACAGATTGAGGAGCGGTATGGGATTGTGGTCGAGCGGTTTGGTCCCGATCCCGATAAATTGCGCAAAATGATCGCTCGCCATGGGGAATATCTGTTTTTCGACAACAAAGCCAAGCAAGAGTATTGCTGTCGGATTCGCAAGGTAGAACCCAACGAACGGGCGCTGGAGACCGTCGATGTCTGGATTACGGGCCTGCGGCGGGACCAGTCCGCGGCGCGGCGCGAAGCCCCCCGTGTGGAGTTTATCGAACGGCTGGGACGCAAAGTATTGAAACTGGCCCCCTTGGCCGACTGGAATTTGGAAATGATTGAGGCCTATGTCCAGGCGAACGAGGTTCCAATCAATCCACTTTATCTTCAGGGTTATACGAGTATTGGCTGCATCATCTGTTCCACGCCGACCATGCCTTGGGAAGACCCACGGGCTGGACGTTGGCGCTGGCAGAAAGACGAAGCCGATTCCAAGGAATGTGGCATTCATCTGGACGGAAGCGGTATCTAGCGCCGCCGCGAGTGGTTTCGGCCTGTTGGACGCAAGGGAAGCGCGGATATTCCTTGGAATGATGGTTTTTTTGCCACGTGGAATTTCGTTTGATTTTGGCCCGTCGGCCGGATCAATCTATACCCCCCCCACTTATATGAGGAACGGAGCGTCTGGACGCGAATGAGCGAAGATCATATTTATGATGAATGCGGTGTTTTTGGTGTGTATGGCAATGCGGAAGCCGCCCGATTGGTTTATCTGGGCTTATACGCCCTTCAGCACCGGGGACAAGAGGCCGCCGGCATCGTCTCGTCCGACGGCGTCCGCCAGTATCGCCACCATGGCATGGGGCTTGTCGGCAATGTCTTTGACCGTCCCAATCTTGACCGCCTGGAAGGCCACATCGCCGTGGGGCATGTCCGGTATTCCACCACGGGGCAATCCGTGTCTGCCAATTGCCAGCCCATCGCGGCCAACTACCATGGCGGTTCCCTTGCGCTGGCCCATAACGGGAATCTGGTCAACGCCTTTGAATTGCGCCGGGAACTTGAAAGCAATGGGGCCATTTTCCAAACCCACATGGATACGGAAATTCTGATTCACCTGATCGCTCAGAACCGAACCAAGGATCTCCGCGACGCCTTGCTCCCTTCGCTGAAGCGAATGCAGGGCGCCTATTCCATGATTCTCATGAGCGAAGACGTCATGATCGGCATTCGCGATCCCCACGGATTGCGTCCACTGGTTCTGGGGCGTGTCGACGGCAGTTGGCTGCTGAGTTCCGAATCCTGCGCGTTTGATATTCTGGATGGGGAATTGATCCGGGAACTCGAGCCGGGTGAGGTCATCATGATCAATCGTGATGGTCTTCATTCGGAAAAGCCCTTTATGACGACCAAACAGCATCTGTGCATGTTCGAATATATTTATTTTTCCCGCCCGGACAGTGTCGTTGAGAATCAGTCGGTCTATGAAAACCGCAAGCAACTGGGTCGCCAGCTGGCTTTGGAGCGCCCTATTGATGGGGACGTGGTCATCGCCGTGCCCGACTCATCCAATGTGGCGGCGCTTGGATACGCGCAGGAATCCGGCATCCCATACGAAATCGGCCTGATCCGAAGCCATTATGTCGGCCGAACCTTTATCGAGCCCGATCAGAAAATTCGCCACTTCGGCACCAAAATCAAATATAATCCCGTCCGGTATGTTTTGGAAGGCAAACGCGTTATTGTGGTGGACGATTCCATTGTCCGCGGGACGACCAGCCGGAAAATTGTCACCATGCTCCGTCGGGCGGGCGCGCGGGAGATTCATTTCCTCTCCAGCAGTCCGCCGATCAAGCATTCGTGTTTCTATGGTATCGACACACCCGATCCAGCTGAGTTGATCGCCGCGAACATGAAACCGAATGAAATCGCCAAGGCCATTTGCGCCGACTCTGTGTACTACCTGAGTATTGAGGGCTTGTTGAAGGCCACGGGACGGGAAGCCAATTGCTGTCTGGCCTGTTTCAGTGGCGAATATAAAGCCGGTCGTCCCGAGAATTTTACGAAGGATATAATGGAAAAAGCCCGCAGGTAATTCCCTTGGGTGACTCCATCGGCAACTGGGATTGAATGATTTCGATAGGCCCTCAAATGGATGCCAATCGCGAGGAGCGTTGGACGCTGGTGGTGGCCTTGGCTGCTCTCATGGCCCTCATCTTCCTGCGTAACGGATGGATGGTGCGCGCCTGTGTGGATGACGCCTATATTTTCCTCCGATATGCCCGCAATACACTGAACGGTGATTTTTATGCCTGGAATCCGGGAAAGGGACCGGCCGATGGCGTTACGGCCCCTTTGTGGCTGGCCGTCTGTGTGGTGGCCACAGCCGCGGCGGATTGGATGCGAAGCGATCCGGTCCTCATGCTCCGTCATGCTCTGATGATTTCAGCCGGATTCTGGCTCTTTGCCCTGTATCGGTTGGGCCGAAGCGCCTGGCCCGCGGGGCCCCGTCCGGTTCACGGACTCTGGATCGGATTGTGGCTTTTGCTGGATCCCGCTTTCGAGGCCGCGGCCCGATCCGGCATGGAAACGCTGCTCGCCGTCGCCCTGACAGCCTTGTCGCTTCACCTGTTCTTGCGTCTGGAGCGTTTGTTGGACTCCGTGAACAAAACGCCGGAGACCGGGCGGCTACCGTGGGGCGCGGCCGCGGGCGCGGGACTGGTCGCTTTTGCATGTGTTCTTGTTCGGCCCGAAATGGGACTGTACGCCTTGGGCGCTCCGGCATTGCTCCTTTTCAAACACCGGTCTCGCTCGACGGGAGGGGGGCGCGTTTTTGGAATGGCCCTGGGCGTTGTCGTCGCAGCAGGGGCCCTTTACGCCTTGTTCAAAGTGGTGGTCGTTGGTTCTCTTATCCCTTGGCCCGCTTATATCAAGTCCGGCGGACACATGATTTATGAGAACTATGATACGGAAAGCGAGCGGGAACTGCATGGACTGGCCTTTGAATACCTCCGCCACTATGCGCTCTTTCTGATCGCCCTGCCAGTGGCGATCGCCACTCCCGGACTCCGAAGAGATACGGCCTGGATTTGGGCGCCCTTGATGGGACTGATCGTTTATTGGTTCTCCACCGTGCCAATTATGGGGTATATGTTTCGCTTCTATCAACCCCTCCTCCCCCTTGCTGTGGCGTTGGCCGGTCAATGTCTGAATCGATATCATGCCCCGGTTGCGGCAGTTGATGAACACACGCGCCGAGGGCCGGATAGTCCGTTGAACCGTTCTCTGGCCGCCGGATTGTGTGGACTGATTGTGATTGGCCTGGCCTGGAATTTCTGGCATTTGTATCTGTTCTCCGTCAGTGGGGGCGAGCAGAGCCGGCGCGTCCTGATTGGCGAAAACCATCAGGCCATGCAGCAGATTCGATTCCTGGAAGACCATTCGGATGGAATGCGGATCGCTGCCACCGAGGTGGGGATGCTGGGCTTTTATAATCCCAAGGCTGAGATCATTGACCTCAGCGGCCTGAACGATCGGGATTTTTCGGAAGGATTTGATGCGGATATCCTCTTTGCCCGCCGGCCCGATGTCATTACCCTCGTCCATTATCACTACCGCGGCATGATGGGCGACATCATCGGTCATCCGGAGTTCCGCCATTTTGAACCCCTGTTCCCCTTCTATTATCGTATCGACAACGTGGATGTGACCCATCGTGTGTATGTGGACACCCGGTCGCCCTTTTATGGTCCACTCAAAGCCACCACTCCCCATGAATGATCCGATCCCCTCTTGGCGCCGGGCTTTGTTACACCCGTTGATCCCTGCGAGTTTGGTAGGCGTGATGGCCGGCTTGTACGCGGCGGCCGGATGGGCCGGTCCAGGCCCCCAATCGCCGGAAGGATGGTTTGGATTTAACCAATGGACGCGCACACCGTCCGGGCTGGCTATTGCTGCGGCCAGCCTGACGGCGCTTGGGACTCTGTGGCTTTGGCGGTTTCCCGAAAGAGGTCGTTGCTGGATCGAACGGCTTACGGAAACGCTTTACCGGCGCCGTCTCTTCGGCGTGGCGGTCATTGGGGTGGCCATGGCGGCGTTCTGGCTTATGCGGAGCAACCATTTGAACGCAGACGGCCGGGGGCTACTATCGGCGATTCAGGAATATGACGCTGGCGGACAAATGAGCCTCACGCATGATGAAATGCTGGAGTTTTATTTCCATTATCGGTTCGGCGGATGGGCGCGGCGCCATTGGGGGGTCACGGCGCAAACGACCTGTCAGATCCAGTCCGTCCTGTGTGGTGGCGTTTTCCTGATCCTGTTGGCCCTTTATGGTCGGCTCCTGTGCGGGGGGCGGGCTTTGGTTTTTGTGGCGTTGGTCGTTACTGGCGGGTACGCGCAATTGTTTTTCGGCGATGTGGAAAACTACACACTGACCGCCACGCTCGGGATGGCTTACTGGCTGCTGGCGGCTTTGCACCTGCGAGACCGGGCGCCGCTAGCCTGGGTGGTAGGGGTGTGGGCGCTGGCTGTGTGCAGTCACCTGCTGGCCCTTTTTTTTGCGCCGGCGGTGATCTGGCTCTTCTGGAGGCTTATTCGCCAGGGGCGATGGGCTGAGAGCCTGATCGCCGGCTTTTTCGCCCTGGCCATTTTCGCCTTGGTGGTTATAGCGCTTCATTTCACCCATCTGCCCCTGAGCGCCTTTCGTGAAACCCATGCCTTTCATGCCAGTCGGAATCTGTACTTTCCGTCATGGAAGACCATGTGGGAGCAGACTCAGTTGCTGGCCTTATTATTCCCTGGATGGCTGTTCATGGTCGCAGTTGTCCTTCGGTCGGGGTGGGGGAGGGACGACACGGATCGCCACCTGTTCATTGGTCTGGCGGCCATGGCGCTGTATCTCTATGGCTGGCGCCCGGCCTTGGGTGTGCTGGATGACTGGAATCTTTACGCCGTCGGCGCCCTCCCCGCATCGTTGTGGACCTGGCGCTACTGGGTGTCGGAAGATTCGGCCCACAAGCCCGCCACGCTCTTCGCTGTCGGGGGCATGGCGGCGCTCCATACGGCGGGATGGATCATTGGACATCATGGCGCCTGTTAATCCGCCTCATTGCTTGGGCCAGACGCGGTCGGCATCAACCGAATAAATGGCTCGCGAGCCGCTGTCGGCGCCGTCACGGTTGCTTGCTTCGCGGCAACAATTGCGCCAGCGCCCCAATCTCTCTTCCCATGCCACTCCCCTTCGGTCGCTCGATCCTGGCTCGTATAAGACGCCCCGTCGGGGCTTCGCTGGCGCACAATGGAATGCAGCAAGCCACTGATCTACAAGGATAAAAGTCGTGCGACTCGTGAAAACGGCCATTGGAAGGAGGGGCGCTTATCACAGGGGGGCGAGCCTTCTGTTTGGTTGATGCGTGTTTCTTTCACCTCTTTTTTTGCGGGCGTCCGGGACCCTTTTTTCTCGCCCCGCCGTGAGTTGTAATCAAAGATCGACATGTTTGATCCCTTGAAAACGCTGGAATAGCCACGGCAGCCTCATTTGCTTGATGAGCGTTTATTGGTTTCGGGAAAATGAATTAATGGAGGAAGGCAATGAATCAGCACAATGAGCAAGTCCTGGGGAGAGGGGGATGGGTTGGAATGCTGGTGGTTTGCCTGTTGGCGACATTCGCCGCCGCCACGGGCCGTGATATGGTAGATATGGATTTTGACTGGCGATTTTCACGAGGCGATTTCCCGGCGGCGCACGATCCCCGTTTTGACGACACCCAATGGCGAGAGGTTCAGCTGCCCCATGACTGGAGCATTGAGGGGCCGTTCGGTCCTGAATACGCCAGCGGAACCGGGTATGCGCCCGGCGGGGTGGGGTGGTACCGGCGGAAGTTTGATCTTGCCGCATCGGAGGCCGGGCGTCTTGTATCCATCGAATTCGATGGCGTTTACTGCAATGCCCAGGTCTGGATCAATGGCCATTTGGTGGGCGGGCGTCCTTATGGCTATTCCAGTTTCCATCTGGATCTGACGCCCCATATCCGCTGGGGGCGTCCCAATCTGCTGGCCGTTCGGGTGGATCATTCGAAAGTCGCCGATTCCCGTTGGTACACTGGCTCGGGGATTTATCGTCATGTCCGACTTCGCATTACCGATCCTCTGCATATTGCGCCGTGGGGCGTCTATGTGACGACGCCGGATATTTCTGATGCGAAGGCGACGGTTCGGGTCGAGACGATGGTTGTCAATGCGGATTCAGAATCACGGGTGTTTACATTGCGACGACGGCT
>JADFCT010000088.1 GCA_017161665.1 Candidatus Sumerlaeota bacterium | reverse complement strand
ATGACAAGTATTTTTCTGATCGGTGGCCTGGCGCTGCTTTATTTCGGGGCGGAGTGGCTCATCAGCGGCAGCGCTTCGTTGGCGGTTCGCGCGGGGGTTCCGCCGCTGGTGATCGGTTTGACCGTCGTCGCTTTCGGCACCAGCGCGCCCGAACTCGTTGTCAGTGTTCAGAGCAGTTTCAACGGACTCGGCAGCCTCGCTGTGGGTAATGCGGTGGGGTCGAATATCATGAATATCGCCGTCATTCTGGGCATTTCGGCCATCATCCGTCCCCTCAAGGTCAATGTCCAGGTCCTGCGTGTGGACGCGGTGTTGATGATTATCGCGTCGATTGTCCTCTGGCTGCTGCTCCTGGACCATCGGATCGGGCGACTGGAGGGGATCGGTTTGGCGCTTTCCATGGCGGTGTACATGATCCTGACGGTTTACTTTGGGAAACAGAATGTCAAAGCCAATCCCGGTTTGGAAGACCTGCCTCCGAACGTCGGAACGAAAAAACGGTCGCTTGTGTGGGATCTCACCCTGATTGTCCTTGGGCTGACCGGGCTTGTTCTGGGCTCGAAGTTCTTTGTGCGTGGCGCCATTGATGTGGCGCAATTTTTCGGGATGCCCGAGGCGGTCATTGGTCTGACCATTGTCGCCGCCGGGACCAGTTTCCCGGAACTGGCCACGTCAGTTGTCGCCTCGGCGAAGGGAGAGGAAGACATTGCCGTCGGCAATATCATTGGCTCGAATATCTTCAATATTCTGGCGATCCTGGGCATAGCGGGCGCCCTGTTTCCTATTCACGCGCCCGGCATCCAAATGGTCGATCTCGCGTTGATGACTGGATGCGCGCTGATCATTGTCCCCCTGATGTGGACGGGGTACCGGCTGGTCCGAAGCGAAGGCATTCTTCTGGTCCTGATTTATGGGGGCTATCTGTGGTATCTGTGGCCGTAAGGAGCCGCTCCCGGACGGCGGCCATGACGGCCTCGACGGTGACGGCTTCCATGCACAGATGGGAGTCCAGGGGGCAATCGCGTTTCATGCACGGCGCGCAGGGGGTGGGGTGGCGGACAATGGAGGCCTGATCAGAAAAAGGCGCCGTCGAAATCCAGTCCGTCGAGCCAAAGATCGCCACAATGGGCCGGTCCATTCCGGCGGCGATGTGCATAGCGCCCGAATCGTTCGTCACGAAGAGGGCCAGCCGTTCCATGACAGCCAGGAACTCGCCCAGCGACACTTCGCCGGCCAGATTGAGGACGCGCTCGCCGCCCCTTTCGGCCACTTGCTCGGCCAGGTCTCGTTCGCCGCCGCTGCCTGTGACCACGACCCACAGATCAAATTCTTCGACCAGTCGCCGGGCCGTTTCGCCATAACGCTCGGGCAACCAGCGCTTCGCGGTCCCGAACGCCGCGCCGGGATTGACCCCCGCCACGCGGGCGCCGGCGGGTATCCCCAGCCGCTCAAACACCCGGTCCACGGCCGCCCGCTCCTCCGCTCCCGCGAAGAGACGCAGCCGTCGTTCGGCTTTTGAAACATCGGTCAGGGGGCTGAGGATGTTCAGGTAGTAGTCCACCATGTGGGCCGTGCGGATCGCGTCGGTCGCCTTCACGCGATCGCTCAGGCACCAGCCCCGCCCATCGCGGTCATAACCGATGCGCCGCCCGACGCCTCCGGCCCATAAGGCCAGCGCCGTGCCCAGGGAATTGGGGAACAGAATGCCCAGATCATAGCGCCCCTGTCGGATTTGACGGACCGACTGCCACCATCCGAATCGTGTGTTTTTCTCATCGAAGGGGACAATCCCATCCACATCGGGGCTGTGCGCATAAATGGGGGCCACCCATGGACGGCACCGGATCTCAATCCGGGCCTCGGGCCGGGCGCGCCGGAGGGCCGCCACGGCGGGCGTGGTCATGACGGCGTCGCCGATCCAGTTCGGCGCCCGAACGACGATTCGCTCGCCGGCCTGTGGAGATGGGTTACCGGTCGTCATCATTGGACGTCTGCCGCTCCCACAGTTTGGCGTACTTGAGGAAGACGCTGAACGCGGCCAGGCCGCAGATAATCAGCCCGGCCTTTCCGTCCAGAAAGCCGCGCTTCAGGATATACTGACGGAAGAAGCGCCATCCCGGACGCAGGGTGAGGTGATGCCATCGCACGCGCTTCGTCCGCCGGGCGCGATCGCCCGCCGCCCAGGAGGTGTAGCGATCGAACTTGCGCATGTATTGATCGAAACTCACAAACGTATAATGCAGCAATCGCCCGCGAAGGCGCCCCACAGGCCCCTCACAGACAATGTCGGCGTGGACCTCGCGATCCTGATAGCGGCACCGATCGCGCCGGAAAAGCCGCACGACCGAATCGTTCTGCCAGCCACAGTAGTTGACCGGTTTGCCCAGGAAATGATTCTTCCGCCAGATGCGGAAGGCGTCGCACGCCGTGCCCTTTTCGAGGATGGACCGGATGTCGTCGCGCAATGCCGGCGTGATGCGCTCGTCCGCGTCCAGGACCATCACCCACTCGTGGGTCATCTGGGGAATGGCCCAGTTTTTCTGCGTCGCCGAGTTGACGTACTCATGCTCCAGAACGCGGTCGGCCAGCGGCCGGGCCAGTTCCACCGTCCGGTCTTTGCTGAATGAATCGACCACCACCACCTCGTCGGCCCAGCGGGCGCTTTCGATACAGGCGACGATGTTGCGCTCCTCGTTGCCGGCGGGGATCAGGATCGATAGTTGGGCGCGTTCCATAACGCGGATTTTTCCTTCCGTCGAGTCGGGGGAGCCGTATCGAACCCCGGCCACAGGCTGCGTGGCCGTCGCGCCGGTGTCAAGCCATGATTTGACCGCAGATTTCAACCGCAGATTTCGCAGATGGTCGCAGATGTCTTTTTTTTCTCACTCGCTCAGGAAAATTTAGAGCCGCTGGCGGACGGGCGTCGGCGCCGTCACGATTGTTTGCTTGCTACGCGGCAAAAATCGCGCCGGCGCCTCGCTTGCTCACGCTCGAACCCAGGGCTCCGCTCCCTATCGGTCGCTCCACCCTGGGCTATTATGTGCCACCCCTATCGGGGCTTGGCGGTTGTTTGGATCCTTGGAGGCGGGCCTTCTATTGTAGCGGCGCTGCGCCCAAGGGGGCTTTGCGTCTTCGCGTCTTTTCGCCTTGGCGTTTGAAAAAGAAGCCATCGCGCTGCGCCTCGAAGTCAATTTCATCATTGGTTGTGTTCATTTTGTTGGACATGGGGAACGATGAAGAAAATAAGAGAAAGAAGCCTTTTGCATAAAGTCGCTCAAAATAATTCCTACTCACCAGCATTCCATTTTTCCCTGTTCTCGGTCGGAGATCCTCTTCTTTTCCTTCTACCCTTCATGGTCCAAAAAAATGAAAAGTGACTCGGCAACGCTTTTCTTTTGGGCAAACGGCAATGGGCTTGCCTTCGGGGAGTGATTACGGATAACTTGTTGGAATTATCCGCAGACGATGCGATTCCCTGAGAGGTCCATTTTATGGAACGAGCCAGCATCACGTCTTTCATTAAAGAACACCTGCCCTGGGAACACCGGCAGTACCTCCGTGGCGCCCTGATCGCCCGACAGGGCAATGAGGACGGGCTGGTTCTGTTTCCCGTTCAATGGGGGCGGCTGATCGCCCGTTCGATTTTGATGGTTCTTCTGACGGTGCTCCCGGGTTACACCATCAGTTCACTTATGCAGTGGCTCCTCGCATCATTCGCAAACTTTTCCTATGTTTATTCCTTTTTCATCCCATTCTTTTATCAATCCATCATACCCGTCCTCACCATTATTCTGATCCTTTGGTGGATCGATCAGGATCTGCGCGAACACCGGGAATCGGGACGCTTCGAACATCTGTATCTGACATCGCTGACGGGACAGGAAATTGTCATCGGCTTTTTCGCCTCCATCCTGCGTCCGCTCGTGATTGTGGCGTTTCTGTCGCTGTTGGTTTCTGTCGGTTACCTGTTTTTTTATTGGGGGCACATCAACAATCCACTGGTAGAGCAATACGGCGCATCCACAAGGGTCGCATTGATTTATGGCGCGCTCTTTATGTTGGCCGGTTCCCTGGCCTGGTGGGCGCCCGATGTGGCCCGGAAATACGATCCCATCACACCGACGGGGCCTCTCTATCGCAGTTGTTACTTTCTGGTGGGCGCCGCTTTAATGTTCGCATCGTTTGATTCGACGAATCTTGCCATGACTTTCGCCAATATTCCCAGTTTCATCACCCGTATTTTCAGCGTCTATATGCTCGCCTCCTTTGTCCTTTACCTGCGTTTTTCGGGAATCGGTTACCTGTGGATTCTGCTGGCCAGCCTGGGCTTGAGCGCCGGGCTGCATCGCGCGGTCGAGATCATGGTCACTCCAATAAAAAGTGTTTTGCTGGGCAGTTTTTATCTTTTCGAGGTGACGACTCTGCACTATCTGGGCAGACTTCTGATCGTCTTTTCCCTGGCGGGCCTTTTTCTCCTGTTGGCGGCGTGGATCAGTCGATTTTTCATTCTCTTTGTCGCCAGACGCTTTGCCCGATGGAAACTGAAATCATTCTGTCGCCTCCTCGTTTATGGCATCCTGCCGTTGGCTTATGTCCTGGGATTGTTCACATCCGCCCTGCCCAACGTCTTCCTGGCGAGGTGGGTGGGCCTGTCAGACTATGGATACTTTTATACCAATATGATTATCCTGGGCAGTTTCGTTACCTTGATTTTTTCCCTGCCCTATTTATGTCTGGGGATCTTTTTCCTGAAGAAAGCCGGGGAACGGATGCCATCGTTGATGGTGGAACGGGATCGTCCCTGAAGGGACCATAGGGACGCCACAGGACGCACAGGACGCAAAGGACGCAAAAAAACGAAAAAACCCAATGGAATTATTTTGGGTCTTTTTGCAGGCGAGACGCCTGCGCTCCGATGACGCGCCGTTAATGCCCCTCCCCCCGACATCAACACCCATCATGCAATCCACCGTGGGATCGCAGTTGAAATCCCGTCGGCCCTTGAGAAATAATCCGATTATTCCGACGGGTGATCGCCGGTTCCCGTTGTTCCTGCGCGTTGTATTGTCTGTTTTTTCATCCCAATACCCCAAAAAAGAGGCTTGTTTCGATGAGTTCCGAACCGAACCGACCGCCGTCCTTCATCATGCGGGTGGTGGAATTATTCCTCCGAGGCAACCTGGCCGTCATGCTCATGGCCGTGGCCTTGATCCTGGGAGGTGTCTCGCTTCTGATCACGCCGCGCGAGGAAGAGCCGCAGATCATTGTCCCCCTGGCCGATGTCTATGTCCAGGCCCCGGGCCTGTCGGCCACGCAGGTGGAGCGTCAGATCGCCACGCGGCTGGAAAAGATCCTGTATCAGATCGACGGGGTGGAATATGTCTATTCCGCCTCTCGGACCGGGATGCTGGTGGCCACGGTGCGATTCCATGTGGGCGAAGATCGGGTGGCCTCCCTGGTCAAGATCTATAACAAGATTTTTTCCAATACGGACCAAATCCCGTCGGATGTGACCGGATGGTCGGTCAAGCCCATTGAGATTGACGACGTGCCTATCCTGAACATCTCCCTTTGGAGTCGGGACGCCGATTTGTATGATGACTATGCTTTGCGCCGGCTGGCGGATGAAATCGGCATCAAACTCAGCGCCGTGGAAAACACAAACCGCGTGAAGATTTACGGTGGCCGGCCCCGCGTTGTGCGCGTCAAGTGCGATATCCAGGCCATGGCCGCCCGTCAGATCTCCTCGCTCGAAGTCGCCTGGGCGCTGGGCGTCTCAAACGTCCAGGCCACGGTGGGCTCATTCGATCAAAACGACCAGTCCTTTCTGGTCGAGGCGGGAACCTTCGTCGGGGGAGTGGATGACATACGGGAACTGGTCGTGGCCGTCATTGACGGGGCGCCCGTCAAACTGCGGGAGGTGGCCGAGATTGTGGACGGCCCCGACGACCGATCTACCTATACCTGGATTGGTTTTGCGCCGGGCGTTCCTTCCGAAATGTCCACGAGCGACACGGTCGGTTTCTATCCAGCCGTTCATATCGCGGTGGCCAAGAAGAAGGGCTCCAACGCCGTCTGGGTGGCCGACAACGTCCTGAAACGCCTGGATGAAATTCGCGCCGACCATGTTCCCGACGGCGTGGAGGTGACGATCACGCGCAATTACGGCGAAACCGCCAATGCCAAGGTCAATGAGCTGGCCATGGGCCTGGCCATTGCCATTTTGATTGTCATCGGCCTCATCGCGCTGGTTCTGGGCTGGCGCGAGGGCCTCATCGTGGCCCTGGCCGTGCCCATCACCTTCGCCCTGACGCTGACCATCAACTACCTGCTGGGCTATACGATCAACCGTGTGACGTTGTTTGCCCTGACCCTGTCGCTGGGGCTGGTGGTGGATGATCCCATCATCAATGTCGATAATATTTTCCGTCATTTCAAGATGCGGAAGGAAAAGCCCTACCGCGCCACGCTGACGGCGGTCAGCGAGGTGTTGCCGCCCAATATCCTGGCGTCGCTGACCGTCATCATCAGTTTCATTCCCTTGTTTTTCATCACGGGGATGATGGGCCCCTACATGCAGCCCATGGCCCTGAATGTGCCGCTGTCGCTCCTCATGAGTTTGATCGTCGCCTTCACCGTCACGCCATGGATGAGTTATCACATCCTCAAAGGCGGCTATAAAAAAGAGGAGCCTGAATATGTGTTGGAAGAGACGCTGACCTATCGCATCTACCAGCGCATCCTGGCGCCCTTCATGGCCTCCCGTCTGGCCATCGTGGGATTGCTGGCGGTCATGATGGTTCTCTTCGCCGTGGCCGGTTGGCTGGGCGCGGACCGGCTGGTCCCACTGAAGATGCTGCCCTTCGATAACAAGAACGAGTTTCAGGTGGTCATTGACATGCCCGAGACGGCGACGCTGGAACGCACGGACGCCGTGGCGCGCGAACTGGCGGATTATCTGCGCACGGTCCCCGAAGCCCGGGATTTTTCGGTCTTCACGGGCATGGCTTCGCCCATCGACTTCAACGGCATGGTCCGGCAATACTACATGCGCCAGGGCGAAAACGTGGCCGACATTCGCTTCAACCTCATTAACAAAGACGATCGCAGCCATCAGTCTCATGACATCGTCCTGCGCATTCGTCGCGACCTCGAGGCCATTGCCGACCGCTGGGACGCGGCCATCAAGATCGTCGAGTCGCCGCCGGGCCCGCCCGTCGTCTCCACCGTGACGGCTGAGATTTACGGCGAACCGGATACACCTTACGAGACGATCCGGGAAGCGGCCCTGGCCGTGGCCGACCGGCTGCGCGCGGAACCGATGGTGACGGATATTGACACAACGGTGGAAGCGGACCGGACGAAATGGATCTATGAAGTGGACAAGGAGAAAGCCGCTCTGTCAGGTGTTTCGACGGAGGACGTGATGAAGACCCTCCAGTTCGCCCTCACGGGCGCCGCCGTCACCCACCTCCAGGTGGCCACGGAGGTGGAACCCCTCCAGGTCATTCTGCGCCTGCCGCGGGGGGAACGGTCGGCCATTGAGAAGCTCAAGACGCTGTATGTCAAAGGGCGCCCCGGCGTCACACAGGTCCGCGAGGCCAGCGGGCTGCGCGCCGCGGGGGTCCCCCTGGTGCAGTTGGCTGAAATCGGCGACTTCCGCCAGGCGCTGGAGGACAAGACCATTCATCACAAGAATCTCGAACGGGTGGCCTATGTCTTTGCGGAAATGGCCGGACGGGCCCCGGCCGAGGCGATCATTGATTGTATGGCGGACTTCAAGGGCGCCATCGGCCCGCTGTCTGAATCCGTGGACGCCACTGGGCGGACCCTTGCGGTGTATGTCGATTCCGAGAGCGCCGCGCAGCCCAGACCCGTTGCGGAACGCAATTATCTGAACAATGGGGGCGGCGTGGCCTGGTCGCTGCCCCGGGGGACACGAACGGTCTGGGACGGTGAGGGGGAATGGAAGATCACCCTTCGCGTCTTCCGCGATCTGGGCATCGCCTTCGGCGCGGCCTGTATGGGCATTTATTTGCTCCTCGTCTTCCAGACCGGATCCTACTTCATGCCCCTGATTTTGATGATCTCAATCCCCCTGACCCTTATTGGCATCATGCCCGGTTTCTGGTTGCTCAATCTGTGGACCGGCGGAGCGATCGGTGGCTTCCCCAATCCGACCTTCCTGACCGCCACCGCCATGATCGGCATGATCGCCCTGGCGGGGATCGCCGTGCGCAACGCCATCCTGCTGATCGAATTTGTCCATGAAGCGTTGCGCAAGGGACAGCCCCTGGACCAGGCGCTCATCGAGTCGGGCGCGGTGCGCTTCCGCCCCATCTTCATGACGGCGGTCACGGCCATGCTGGCCGCCGCGCCCATTACGCTGGACCCCATTTTTTCGGGGTTGGCCTGGGCGCTGATTTTCGGATTGTTCATCTCCACGACCTTTACGCTCATCGTCGTGCCGACGACATATTATCTCGTTTACGCCAATAAACCGGGCAACGGTCTGTCGCCGGAGCGCAACCTGGAATAACTACGGCCCACCGCCGGATCTTCTGAAAACCATAGGAGTCAATCGTCATGAAACAATACGCTTCCTTCGCCATTAAAATCCTTCAGGGCGTCGTGGCCCTGGTCGTCCTGATTCTCGTCGTGGCCTGGATGTCCGGCGCCTTTCGAGACAAAGTCGCTCCGGGCAAAGTGATCGTTGCGGGAACGAAGGCGCCGGAGTCGGCGCAGACCGTTACCGTTCGCCAGGAGGCGATCCCCATTTTTGAAGAAGCCTCCGGCTCGGTGGTCGCTTCGACGCGCATCGCCATCCGGCCACAGATTCGGGCGAGAATTAAAAACATCACCGTCCGCGCCGGCGATGAAGTCAAAGCCGGCGATGTGCTGATTTATCTGGATGACCGGGATCTGAAAACCCGGGTGGCTCAAGCCCAGGAAGCGCTCGAGTCGGCCAAGGCCATGGCTGTGGCCGCCACCTTTGAATTGGAGCGCGTCACGAAGTTGGTGGAACGAAATGTCCAGACGCAACGGGATCTTGATCGGGCCACGGCGGATGCCGAAAGCGCCCAAGCCAACGTGAAGCGGCTGGAACAGGCCGTGGAAGAAGCGAACGTCGCCCTGACCTATGCCCAAATCCAAGCCACCGCCGACGGGCGGATCATCGATCGGCTGGCCGAACCCGGCGACATAGCCAGTCCCGAAACCCCGATTTTCCGGATGTATGACCCCAAAACCCTCCAACTCGAAGCGGGGGTGCGCGAAAGCCTGGCGGCGCAACTCCGCATTGGTCAGGAACTGCGGATGCGCATCGACGCGTTGAACGCTGAGATGACCGGAGAAATCGAAGAAATCGTTCCGGAATCGGAAGTCGGCTCACGCCTCTTCCGTGTCAAAATCGGTTTGCCGGAAGAAGAACGCCTCTACACGGGAATGTTCGGCCGGGTATTTATCCCCGTCGGAAGTCGGGAAAAAACATTAATCCCCTCGGACTATATCCTCACGGTGGGCCAGAACAAGTTTGTCCTGCTCAAGGACGCCGATGGCTTTCAGACGCGCCGTCTCATCACCGTCGGCGACGAGACGGGCGATGGTCTCATTGAAGTTCTCAGCGGCCTGGAGGGTGGCGATGAAATCGTGAAGCCCACGTGAGTCTTGCGGCGCGCAGCAGAAAACAATCCTGCCGGCGCCGCCCGGCCCGTCATCTTGGCCCATGAGACCATCGCAGGTGTCAACGGCTTGCTGACCCTTTGTCCTGGAGATCCGGCCAGAGGGTTTTGAGTTTCTTTTCGGCTTCGGGGCGAGCTTTTGCCAGGACGGCCTCGATCTGAACCGGCGCGCCCCCTTGCCGTTTGGATTCGTCGGCCGCTTCCATGAAGGCGAACAGTTCCAGCGTCTCTTCGAGGGGAACGGGTGTTTCGCGCGTTTTGAAGAAGCGGACGACCTCGACCATCAGGGGACGATAGCCCTGATAGGGCCCCGTGGGGAGAAGGCCTTTTTCGCCAAAGGCGGTTCCACCATAATCGTTTTTGCCCTCGCGGATGCCACGGAAGACGCCGATCCGCCCGTCCCTCCAGGTTCCAACGACCACATCGGTTCCTTCGGTATGAGCGCGTTGGACCGTTGCGCATCCTGTCCCCATGACCGTGTAGAGCATTTCGCATCCGTGAACCCCATACCAGTAGAGGTCGGGATGGTGTTCTTCGAGGTGACAGGGGCTGAATACATCGGCGCCGGTGACCCGGCCGATGGCGCCGTCCGCGATTTTCTGGAGATTCTCCGTATAGCGCAGCGATGAGGACGAAAAGACCGGGGTCTCGGCGCGTTTGGCCAGTTCCACCAGACAGATGGAATCAACGAGGGAGCCGGCAAAGGGCTTGTCGATAAACAGCGGTTTGCGCGCCTTGAAGACGGGCAGGGCCTGGCGCAGATGGGGGCGACCATCCACGGTCTCGAGCATCACGACGTCCACGCGTTCGACGAGTTCTTCGATGGAGTCCACGATTTCGACACCCATCTCGCGCAGTTGGTTGGTATAACCTTCCACGCGACTGAGGCCTGTCGGGATATCTTCCGTTCCCTTGGGATAGGCGGCCACGACCCGACAGCCAGCCACGTCCGCCGCCGCCTGGGGGTCATTCAGCACTTTCGTAAAGGCAGGACAATGACTCGTATCCAGTCCGATCATGCCGACGCGGATAACTTTCGCGGCGCCGGCCGGATGGGCATCCTGCCCCTGGGCCGACGTCGGCGCTCCCATCAATCCCATCCATAAAACGACGACACAACAAACGCATTTGAAACCATTCATTATACTGCACCTTTCCGCTGAAATGGTCCGCCCATGGCGCCGGCGCGATTTTTGCCGCGCAGCGCGCAAAAAGCGTGACGGCGCCGACGGGCATCCGTCTGCGACTCTAAACGTTAAAGAGAGTCCCGTGATCGCCATCGCTTGGAGGGACCATATTGGCCGCGCGTCTCGGTTGGGTCAATGCCCTTGTGCGTATTCCGGCTCCAGGAGTTCCCAGTCCCTGC
>JADFCT010000087.1 GCA_017161665.1 Candidatus Sumerlaeota bacterium | reverse complement strand
TTGACCGGTTGCGCGCCGGAGGATTTCGACTCCGGCGCTTCGTTAGGTCAGTTTCTCGATGATGAGGATCGGCGGCGCCTCTCCAAGGCCCTGCGGTCCATCGCCGACGGCATCAACGGCGAACAGAAACTTCTGGACCTCAAATTATCCGGCGCCGATGAAACGGTTCACTATATGGTGACCAATGTGCGCCCCTTCACGGATGGCAGCCAGTTCATCATTTCCATGATCGACGTGACCGAACGCCGGCAGGCGGAAATCGAGCGGCAGTATGTCGTGGACAACGCCGTGGCCACTCAAAAGTATGAAAGCCTGGGCGTCCTGGCCGGCGGCATGGCTCACGAATATAACAATATCATGATGGGGCTTCAGGGAAACGTGGAACTGGCGCGGATGGCTCTCGAGAGCAATCAGCCGATGAAAGACTATCTGGATTTTATTGAGGCCGGCGCCGTCCGCGCCTCCAACCTGACCCGACAGATTTTGGCCTATTCCGGCAAAGGTCGCATGAAGGTCGAGCCGATCGCACTCAATGAACTCATTGAAGCCTTGGCCCATCTGTTTCAAAACGTCTTCTACAAAAATACGACTTTCCAGACGGACCTGGCCGACGACCTGCCGCAAATCAAAGCGGACAGCGCTCAAATGAAGCAGATTGTCATGAACCTCGTCACCAACGCCTGCGAGGCCCTGGGCGAGCGATCCAGCGGGCGGCTGACCATTCGCACCACCCTGATGGACTATGATCCCGACTTTTTCAGTCAACTGACCATCGCCACCCGCATGGCGGAGGGACCGTATGTTTCACTGGAAGTGAGCGACTCCGGCGAGGGCATGACGCCCGAAACCATGCAGCGCATGTTCGATCCGTTTTTTACCACCAAATTCCCCGGTCGGGGACTGGGCCTGGCCGCGGTGTTGGGGATTGTCAAAGGCCATAACGGGAACATCCATGTCGCCAGTCGACTGAATGAAGGCACCACCATCCGCCTGCTGTTTCCCGCCCTCGATGGGCCACTCGTATCCCGATCGTCCGGAAAGACCCAAGCCACCGGCGCCCCCCGGAAGGCGCTGCTGGCCGACGATGAAGAATCGGTCCGCGCCATTACCGGACGCATGTTGGACCGGCTGGGGTATGAGGTTCTGTACGCCACCGACGGCGAAGAAGCGCTCCAGGCTTTCCTGGAAAATGAGGAACAATTCGAATTTATTCTGCTGGACGTCAGTATGCCCAAACTGACAGGGATTGATGTGGCCCGGCGCATTCGGGAAACCCATCCATCCATTCCAATCATTCTGGCCAGCGGATTCAGCGAACAGGATTTTTCAGTGGATCTCGCCGGCAAACACCACTGCTGGTTCATTGAAAAACCTTTCGGATTTTCGAAGTTCAAATCCCTGCTGGCCGAAATTGAAAAGACGAAGAATTGCGCCGCCCCGCTATCTTAAAGGGCCTGCGCCAGGATACCCGCCATTTCCGCATCGCTCAGCGTGACGGGATTGCCTTTCATGCTGCTGGATTGTCGCGCCTGGGCCACAATTCCGGGGATATCCGCTTCCGTCATGCCGGATGCGGACAGGGGGGGAATCGGCGTTTCCGCATACAAATCCGCCAGCCACGCCAACCCATCCGCCGCTCCCGCATCGGCGCGTCCGGTCAATAACCGGCCGACGTCATCCAAACGCCCCCGGGCCGGCGATTCGGGCGCCCGTTCGGCCAGCGCCGCGTGATTGGCCGTCATCACGAACGGCAACAACCGGGCGCACGCCATCCCGTGGGCCATGGGGAACATGCCACCCAGGGGGCCGGCGAAGCCATGGACGGCGCCCAGTTTGGAATTGGCCAGCGCCAGCCCGCTCAACAATCCGGCCAGCGCCATGTCGGATCGCGCTTCCAGATCGTCCCCCACCCCGTAAGCGCGCCGGAAGGCTTTGGAAAATCGCGCGATGCCTTCGCGACAGAAACCGTCGGTCAACGGATTGGCCTGATTCGACACAAAGGATTCGATCAATTGCGTCAGGGCGTCCAATCCTGTGGACGCCGTCACGTCCGGCGACAGGGAAACGGTCAACTCCGGATCCACCAGCGCCACGGACGGCAACAGCATCGCATGGCGCATGGAGACCTTGACCCGCTGCGCCGTGGCGCCGATGACGGCATTGCGCGTCACCTCGGCGCCCGTGCCGGCGGTGGTCGGCGCGGCGATCAACGGCAGCGGCCTCTGGGTGATCGGCTGTCCCCGGCCCACGACTTCCAGGTAGTCCAGGATGGCGCCCGGATTCGCCGCCAGGGCGGCCAGCGCTTTTCCGGCGTCGATGACGCTGCCGCCGCCTACAGCCAATACCGACTGGGCGCCAAAGGCCCGGATTGCCTCCCGCCCGGCCTCCAGCATCTCAATCGTCGGTTCGCCCGCCACCGACCAGAGCGCCGAGACCAGCCCTTCGGCCCTCAGGGCCGCCTCGATGGATTCCACCCGTGACCGGTCGCGACCGGTCACGATCATGACCCGTTCGCCCCACGCCTTGGCCATGGCGGGCGCTTGCGCGATGCGCCCGGGGCCAAAGACGATACGTTGAGCCGTCGCAAATTCAAAATGCATCATTTCGAGCCTTTCGTTCAAAACACCAACCCATCCTATGCGCCGTTTCGAAAAGGCGCATCAAATCACGCCTCTTTTCTGGCATTTTCTCCCTGTTCTGTCGATAGATATCCTGCGCGAATCGCCCAACGGCCTTTTTCAGTTGAAGCCCTTCCCCCACCGGTCACATGATTATCCGTTTCGCGCCGTTTTGGCTGTTTAAACCGATCTTAACGAAAAGATGACCCTCTTGTTTGATCTTGAATCGAAACTGTCCCAGGTGGCCGATCGCTTCCAGGAATTGGAAAATCGTCTGGCCGATCCGCAATTGCTGACCGACATGACGGAATATCAGAAAGTGACGCGCCGCCACCGGGAGTTGAGCGAGGTGGTGACGAAATATCAGAAATGGTGTCGGGTCCGGGATGCGCGAAATGAAGCGGCGGAACTGATGAACGACGGCGATCCGGAAATGGCCGAAATGGCCGAAATGGAATTTGAATCGTCCTCCCAGGCCCTGGAGCAACTGGAGAGCGAAATCCAACTGTTGTTTCTGCCCAAGGATCCCAACGACGAAAAGAACACTTTTCTTGAAATCCGCGCGGGAACGGGCGGGGAAGAAGCGGCCCTGTTCGCTGGCGACCTGCTGAAAATGTACACGCGCTATGCGGATCAACGAAAGTGGAAGGTCGAGATGATTTCGGCCAACATGACGGGCATTGGCGGGTATAAGGAAGTCATTGTCAGCTTCAAGGGGGATGACGTTTTCAGCCGCCTCAAATACGAAGGCGGCGTCCATCGTGTCCAGCGCGTGCCCGAAACCGAAGCGTCCGGACGGATTCACACCTCCGCCGTGACCGTGGTCGTGATGCCGGAAGCCGATGAAGTGGATGTTCAGATCAATGAGGCCGATCTGCGCATTGACACGTACCACTCCTCCGGCCCCGGCGGCCAAAGCGTCAACACCACCGACTCGGCCATTCGAATCACCCACGCGCCATCGGGACTGGTTGTCTCGTGTCAGGACGAAAAGTCCCAGCACAAAAACAAGGCCAAGGCCATGCAGGTCCTGCGGGCGCGCTTATATGAACTGGAGCAACGCAAGGCCCAGGAAGAACAAAGCGCCACGCGACGGGGCATGGTCGGTTCGGGCGACCGCAGCGAAAAAATCCGCACCTATAATTACCCGGAAAATCGGCTGACCGATCATCGAATCGGTCTGCGGTTATACTGTCTGGACCGCATTCTGGAAGGGGACCTGGATCCGGTGGTCGATCCCATGGTCCTCCATGTTCAGACGGAACAACTCCAGCGCCAGAGCTTGACATGATCCCCACTTCCCCACAGTCATCCTCGCCGAATGGAGCGTTCGGCGGCCTTTCGCGTTTCATCCCTCCCGGGCTCGTTGTCGCCTTGGGAGCGCTGGGATGCATCACTTTTTTATGGATTGGCGAGCACGACGACGAATGGTTCGACTGGATCCGCGACGGGATGCTGGAGCGTAAGACGGCGCTGTCGTTTCTAGAGTATGTGATCGGTTATGTGGTCGCCGCCTTTGCCCTCTGGTGGGTGGGCATCTGGCGCCTCCAACGCATGACGCCGGCCGGGACGCCTTTTGACCCGCGAGCCGCCCGACAGCAGGCGGCTCGTCCCTTCTACTGGCTCTGGTTGTTGTGGTTGTTTCCGACTCTGGCCTGGGAGCCCCTGATCGACTGGCCCGCGCATTTTTTCGAATCGGCGGTACTCGCTGTTTTTATCGCCTCGTATCTGATGATGGTGGGTTTCGAGGGATTCGCGGCGGAAACCGCCCCGCGCGCCTGGTATCAGCGTCCCGTGTTTTGGATGAGCATCCTGGCCGGACTGGTGGCCGTGGATCGGACGCTGGCGGGTTTCTGGCGCTATTGGGCCTTCCAGTCGAATATGGACGATTGCGGCCTCTACCATCAAATGCTCTGGGGGCTGACCCACGGCGAAGGCTTCCACACGACGATATACGAGTATGCGAGCAACAGCTTCCTTTCCGAACACATGATGCCGTCCGTAGCCCTGCTGCTGCCCTTCTATTGGGTTTATAACGGCGCGGAAGTGTTGTATGTGGCCCAAACGTTCTTTGTCCTGCTGGGTGGGGTGTTTCTGGTCCTGATCGCGCGGGAGCGAACGCGGGCCGCCTGGTTCCCCTTTGTGGCGTTGCTGGTCTATTTGCTCTATCCCGCTCTGGAGCGCGGCTGGGTGGTGGATTTTCATGCGGATATGATGGAAATCCCTTTCTACCTGGGCGCCTGGTATTTCCTGATTACAAAACGATACGTGCCGTACTGGATCGCTCTGATCGCCCTGCTGGGGTGTAAGGAGGATGTCGGCCTGGCGGTGACGGCCTTCGGATTCTGGATCGCCGTGTTTGAACGACGTTGGCGCACCGGCCTCGCGACGATGGTCGCCGGCTTTGCCTGGTCCTTTGTCTGTATCGTCATTATCCTGCCCCAATGGGGCGGCGTCAGCGAATCACCCTTCATTCAAAACTACGCGCACCTGGGCGACGGCGTGCCGGGAATCATCCAAGCGTTTCTGTTCCGCCCCCATGAGGTCCTGTATCATCTGTTCCAAACCGATCGCGTCGAATCGATGCTTAAAATCCTGTTCCCTCTGGCCTTCATCTCCCTGGGGCGTCCATCCACCTTGCTGTTGCTGATCCCCGTCACGGTCACCACTATTCTCAGTGGGTGGGAACGGCAGATGACCTTGTCCACTCACTATGGCCTCGTCTTTGTGGCGCCGGCTTTCATCGGTCTGGTCGAAGGTTGGCGAACGCTGGAAGCCCGATGGGAGCGACAAGCGACACCTCGGACACGGCGGTCGGCCTGGGCCGTGGCGCTGATCGTCTGCGCCGTGGCGAGTCATCTGGCCTATGCCAAATACCCGCTGACGCGGCCCGCCAAATGGGCGAAAAGTTACCAACCGTCGCCCTATCGCGAGCAGATCCGGAGCGAAATCTTCGCCCTCCTGGACGCGGACGCGACGGTGGCGGCCCAGAACTACATTGGCGACCAACTGTCCTTCCGCAAATGGATCCGAAAATTCCCCAAGGATTATGATTCCATGGATTATGTCCTGCTGGACATGAAGATCATGGAAGAAATCAAGGCCCCCGAGTATTGGGAGGCCCTGGAATCCATGCGCCAAGCGAAGACATACGGCCTGGTCCAACGGGTGGACACGGTCGTCCTGCTGCAAAAGGGACGTTATCAACCCGATGACGACGCCCTCTATGAAGAACTGCTTTCCCATCGCCCCAACAGTCACAGTGAATAATGGCAACAAAGTCAAGAGTGGGACTGCTGTCCGATCCAATGAAGCGCCTGCTGCAATAAAGCGAAACACGTGAAGACCACGATGACATCGCGTGGTTTTCGCGTGTTTCGATATAAGTCGGATGCGCTGGTGGATCGCCGTCGGCGCTGGCGGCCTGCCCGGAGCAAATCCATGGGCAAGATGCCCATGCCACATCCAAGCCAGATTCAAATTATCAAGAGAGTTGGCCATGAGCGGCCTATGGCGCTCACAACAAATGATGAAAATGGCGTCCGGACACGGTGGAATCTTTTTTTTTTGAACCATGAAGAATAGAAGGAAAGGAAGATGGTTGTGCTGATCGCCAAGGCGAGAAGGCGCAAAACAAGCCGGAGGCGGCGCGATGGCTGCTTTTTCAAACGCCAAGGCGCCAAGGCGCGAAGACGCAAAGAACTGTGGGGCGCGGCGCCGCTACCCTACAAGGCCCGCATCCAAGGAACCAAACATCAGCAAAGCCCCGATAGGGGTGGCACATAATAGCCCAGGGTGAAGCGACCGATAGGGAGCGGAGCCCTGGGTTCGAGCGTGGGCAATTGAGGCGCCGGCGCGGTTTTTGCCGCGCAGCGCGCAAAAAGCGTGACGGCGCCGTCCCCCCAGCCCAGCCCGGGTCGATTCCATGGGGGAGACGCCTGCGCGATAAAAAGCGCCGAAGGGGATATTTCCCCTCCGGCGCTCGCTTTAATCCGTTCTTCGTTTTCGTGTCGTGTCGTTTACTGGCGCGGCAATTCGCGCAGGTAAATGTTTTTGAAGTACAGATTGTTGCCGTGGTTCTGCAATTCGATCGGCCCGGTCGGGAAAATCGGTTGAGAGCGATCCCAATAGTTTTCCATGATCACATTGTCCACGACCAGCCAGCCGTTGAGAACAACCGTCACACGCTCGCCCACCATCTTGATGAAGAATGTGTTCCAGTCGCCGATGGGATTGTCGGCGCAGCGTGACGGGCTGCTGGGATTTTTCTGATTGTTAAAGAGGCCACCCGAGCCAACGGGCCGCTGGGCGGGATCCCAGATCTGGACCTGGGGGGCGCCGCGCAGGTACAGGCCCGAGTCCCCTTTCTCCTTGATTTTCCAATCCACCCAAATCTCAAAGTCCCCATAGTCATCGCGCGCGGTGACGAGGCTGCGTCCCTTCCCGTCGAACTCCAGGGCGCCATCCTGGACGCTCCAGTGGGCGCGCATGTTTTCATCCGCTTCTTTTTGCGCTTCGGCGCGGGCCTCCGCGCTCAGAGCGGCGCGCTGGATGGGGTTGTCATTCGGTCCCGCCAGAAGCCCCTTCCACCCCGTCAAATCCTGGCCATTGAACAGGGCCTCGAATGCCATGGGCGGCGTATTGTCCCCGCGATCGAGTTCCTTGATCTTCAGATTGCGGAAGAACAGTTCGTCCCCGTGCCCCAAAAAGCCGATGTGACCGATGGAATTGTCCAGCCCGGGATGGGCGCTGTTGTTCATAAACTCGCCCTTGGCCTTGGCTTCTTCGAGATTGCAATCCACAATGGTCTCGCCATTGAGAATGACCGTGATCTGGGGCCCCAGGGCGATGACTTCCTGAGCGTTCCATTCGCCGGCCGGCTTCTGGAAGCCTCGTTTGGCCGCTGCGACGCCATAGACCGAGCCATGGTACTGGCGGGGATCCAGTTTGGCGTATTTGGGCGATTCGTTGTCCAGGATTTGCAGTTCCATGCCCACATACGCCGAGTCACCCGCCACCGGAGTCCGAATGCCCAGACCGTTGTTGGCGCCGGGCGTGAGCATGAACTCAAACTTCATGTGGAAATCGCTGTACTGTTTGTCCGTATACAGATTGCCGCCGCCGAGTTTCGGCTTCACGGCGATCATCCCGTTTTCGGCTACATAGCCCGTCGTGTTGCCGATCCATCCCGTCAGGTCCTTGCCATTGAAGAGAGAGCGGAATCCGTCGGCGTCGGGCGTGGCTTCGGGGGGGGGATAGTTGACCTTGGGCGCCTCAGGCGTCGGCGTGGGCTTGGGGGCTGTGATGGCCTGGCGCGCCGCTTCGGCCGCGGTTTGATCGTTGACCTTTTTCAGAACCTCCAGAGCCGCCTGTTTTTCTTCATCACTTGTCGCCGCGGCATAGAGGGCCGGCGTCAGTTTCAGCCGGTCGTCGTCGCCCACGGCATCATGGCTCAACATCGCCACCGCGCCGCGATGGGCCAGGACATGGCGGGTTTTCTGACTGTCCTGAGCCGCAACATTCGTCAATCCCGCGACCATGATCGGAGACGGTTCGGGCCAACTGCTCAGGGCGCGGATGGCGTCGGTCTTCAAATCCTCGTTTTTCGAATTGCGATAGACCGCCCAGATCGCCTGGGCCCCGGCCGGTTTGCCGTTGCGCCGTAACACGTCCATCAGTCTGCTTTTGCCCGTGTCATTCAGTTTGTTGAACGCCAGAATCACCTCGGCGAGGGTCGCGTCGTCACTCCGGCCCAGTACCGCGGCCAGTGATCCCTGCAAGGCGCGGACTTCACGGTCGGACGGGGCGCCCGTCAACATCTCAACCATGGCGCCGGTGTTTTCTGGGCCGGCCACCGTCGCCATGGCCGCGAAAGCGGCTGTGCGCACGGCGGCGTTTTCGTCTTTCGCGCCCATGAGGCAAATCGGAAGCATCTGTTTCAGCCGACGTTCTCCGACGACTTCAAAACACACCACCCGGGCCTCGGCGGGCAATTCGTTATACACCTCTTCCGGCATGGGCTCCACGTCGCGCAGGTCGATGCGCAGGAAGGCGCCCTTGACCGCCTGACGGTCTTCGGCGGTTCCCTGGCTCAGAAGCGTCACGAGATCTTCAGCCGCCCCCTGGCCACCCAACGTGGCTGCCGCTTCCACCGCCGCCAGGCGCACAGCCTGATCCTCCGATTGCAGATACGGCGCCGTCGCCGAATACAGATCTGTCTGTTCCGAATCGGCCAGCGCCTCCAGAATTTCCGCCTGAACCTCGGGTTTGGCCTCAGCCAGTTCCTCCACCAGCGCCTGGGCGGCGTTGAGAGACAGGATGAATTTCAGGGCCGCGCAGCGGTGGGCCTTGCTGTCGTCTTTCAGCGCCTCTGTCAGGGCTTCGATCGCGCGAGTGCGTTTGCCCGTTGGATCCGGAGAGACAGCGTCCTGGGGACAATCCGCACCCAGCAGGCTCAAGGCCGCCGTGCGGACATGGACCGGACGATCAGCGTCCATCAGGTCATCGATTACGGCCGCGGCGGCCTTGTCGTCGCCATTGGCGGTCAGATTCCGCGCATAGTCCACCCAGTAGCCATAGATGCGGTTCTGTTCATAGAGTGACTTGGTCTTGACGCCTTTGGCGAACAGATCGTCGCATCCCTTGGCGCCGATCTGTCCCAGTGACCACAGGGCGGCCAGACGGATTTCACGATCCTTCGCGCCGGCGCGTTCCTTGAGCGTCTGGACGGCGCCCGTGATCTTGTTGCGCCCCATGGCCTGCGTCATGGTCACCGCCCGCGCCTCGGGCGCTGTTTGTAATCCGGCCAGGAGGGCGCTGTTCGCTTCCGGTCCGCCAATGGCCAGCAAGGCCTGAACCGCCGGCTCATTGAGGCGCTCATTGGTCAGGTAGGGCGCCAGAGCCAGGACCGCTTCCTCACGCCCCACCACCTGGAGTTGACGAATCAGGAAGGCTTTGACCTCGTCGTCCTCCGCCTTGTCCAACGCGGCAATCATGGCCTGGGCGACCATGAGGCGGTCGCTTTCAGCGGCATAGGAAATCGCGAATTTGTTCAGAATCGTCACGGCCCACCGGGCCTTTGTGTCGTCGCCGGTTCCGGGCGGAACGATCTGATCGCACAATTGGCCAAGGCCTTCGGGCCCGATGGCGATGAGCGAGGCAGCGATCTCGTTGCCCGCCGGAATGGTGTCGGGCGGCATTTTGCCCAGAATGTCCTCAAGGGATACGTCCATGGCTTTGACAGCCACCGGCGGCGTCAGAGGGGCGCTGCGCCGGACGGCGACGCCTTCCTGCGCGCACATGACGGAAAAGGCCGCCAGGCCCAGGATCCATCCCATCAGTATCAGTTTACGTGCTTTCATCATTGCTTTCGCTCCTTAGTAGCGCCACGGCGCCCGCATGGGTTGATCGATCAGACGATCGACGGCTTCGTCGTCCACGCCCTGTTGCGCCACGGGATCGAATTTGAATCCGCGCCCCAGCCGCAGGGCGATCTTGCCCAGGTTGATGATCGTACAGGATCGATGTCCATTGGCCTCGTTCAGGGAAAAGGTCCTGCGCGTGCGTACGCAGTCGAGGAAATCCGTCTCCTGCGGTTCGGGATCGGGCATCTGGGCCAGTTTTTCCATCAGGTTCGGAATATCCGAGCGCATCCCCGGCCAGACCTTGCCATTCGGTCCTTCGAGGAAGGGCGCGTCCTTGTCCTTGTTTTCACCGTCCAGAATCAACAGCGATCCGTCGGCGTATTTCATCTCGATCCGCCGCCAGGAACTGACGGCGTCCGGATGCTGCGGCGGACAATCGATGTTGATTTCCGTCGGGCTGGTCTCGTCCTTGCCCATGAGCATCTGGACGGGATCGAGGTAGTGCTGGCCCATGTCGCCCAGGCCGCCGCCGTCATAATCCCAGTAGCCACGGAACGTGCCGTGGGTGCGATGGGCATGGAACGGCTTATAGGGCGCCGGCCCCAGCCACATGTCGTAGTCGAAGCCTTCAGGAATGGGCTCGGGCTTCAGATCGGTCCGGCCACTCCAATAGAATTTCCAGTCGAAACCGGTGGAGGCATTGACGGTGGCGCGAAGGGGCCAGCCGAGCAGGCCGCTGTGGACGAGCTTGCGCAACGGCGCCACCGGCGTCCCGAATCCATAGAAACCGCCCTCGAAGCGGAACCAGGTGTTGATGCGGAAAATGCGGCCCGTGGCCTGAACGGCCTCGACGACGCGCTTGCCTTCGCCGATGGTCCGTGTCATGGGCTTCTCGCACCAGATGTCCTTGCCCGCCTGGGCGGCGGCGATCGAAATCAGGCCGTGCCAGTGGGGCGGCGTGCAGACGTGGATGATGTCGATATCGTCGCGCTCCAGGACCTCTCGGAAATCCTGGTAGGCGTCAATCTTATGGCCGTACATCTCTTCGGCGCGCTTGATGTTTTTTTCGA
>JADFCT010000086.1 GCA_017161665.1 Candidatus Sumerlaeota bacterium | reverse complement strand
TGCCGTGTCGGGAATGGCGTTGGCCCTGACGACAGGAGCGATGGCTGCCGATGAGCGATCGACAAAAGAGTTCCCCGCTTTCGCCTTCCATCCTATTGATGACATGGGTCGCAAACTCGGCCAGACGTCACTGGCCGATGTGGATCGCGATGGGGATCTGGACTGGATTGTGGGCGAAGCCGATCACGGCGGCAGCCGATTGTGGTGGTGGGAATATGTCGCCGCCGATCAATGGATTCGGCATGACATGGGCAAGGGGGACACCGATGTCGGCGGGACGGCGTTCGATTTCAATGGAGACGGTTGGGTGGATCAGTTCTCCGGCCGTCGGTTGCTGATCAATACGGGCAAACCCAAGACGGAACCCTTTCGCGTCTATGAAATCGGCGCCATCTATTCCCATGATTCGGAGGTGGCCGACATTGACGGCGACGGGCGCATGGATGGTCTGGCCAACAGCGATCGGACGGGCTTGTTCTGGTATTCGATTCCCGAAGATCCCACCCAGACCTGGCAATCCCATACCATCGCCACCCGCGAGGCGCACAAAATTCATGGCGGCGTCTCACCCAAAGCGGTGGGCGATCTGGACGGCGATGGCGACAACGATGTGGTGACGGGCCGGGCCTGGTTCGAAAATCGCGACGGCAAGGGACGCCAGTGGGTCAAACACGCGAACATCGACTTCGGCGAGGAGCATCGGTATGGCATTGCCGTAAAGACCTGGGTTCTGGACCTGGACGGCGACGGAGATATGGATTTTGTTCAGGCCGAAGCGGATAATCCGGACAGTCGTGTGGCCTGGTTCGAGAACGATGGCCGGGGACAGTGGACCCGCCATCTGATCAAAGACAAAGGCGACGGCCAGGATTTCCATTCACTGGTGGTGGCCGATTTTGACAACGATGGCGACATGGATGTCTTTTCCGGCGGCGGGCCGTTGTCTCGGAAGGGCGACCACCGCTGTTACATCTGGGAAAACAGGGCCGGCGCCAAAGGTCGCCCGCTTCCGAACCAGTGGGTGGAACATATTGTGGCCCGCAAGCCCTGCCATGAGGCCGTCGGCGGCGATGTGGACGGCGACGGCGACATAGACATCTGTTCAAAACCCTGGAGCACGGGCGCAGAGCATTTCTATCTGGAGAATCTGAAGATTGATCAATGAATCACGGGCGCCGGCTGTTCCTCATTGCGTGTGGCCCGGCCGTGAAGTTCGCCATTGGCGTCGAACCAGAGCCGATCCATCGCAATGAAGCGCGGCCACTCGAACCGATCCGTCCGCTTCTGATGATAGATGTGCCACCACTGTCCCTCGGCATCCTGTATCGCGCACCCATGGCCCGGGCCAAAAAGCCCTTCGGAGCGATGGATGATCGGATTGTTCGCCCCCCGTGTGAAAGGCCCCAGCGGATGATCGGCTGTGGCGTATCCCACCGCATAATCCGGTGTGTTGGCCCCCGAACCGCTATAGAGCAGATAGTAGCGTCCGTCGCGCTTGATGATCCACGGCCCTTCCGTCACCTCGCCAGCCTTCTTCTCCCAATCCGCTTCGGGATGGATCATCACCGTGGGTTTTCCCATTGGTTCCACGGGATTGGCCATGGGCTGGACCGAAAGTTGGAAGCCGGGGAACTGCACATAGTATAAATATAACTTCCCGTCATCATCCTGAAACAGATGGGCGTCAATGGCCCGGTCAAAGAATTTGCGCCGCAAGGTGAAAGGGCCAGTCGGGCTGGAGGCTTCGGCGACGCCGACCGTTTCGTTGACGGTGTAGTAAAGATAAAATCGCCCTGATTCCGGATCGCGCCACACATCCGGCGCCCAGACGTGGGGCTCGCCGGGCTGAAAGACCACGGGCCCCCGCGTCCAGTCAATCAGATTGGTGGACGTAAAGACCCGCGTGCCATTGTCGCCGTTCACATCCCCGGTCGCATAGAGATAATACGTCCCTTCATGCAGGATCACGGCCGGATCCGCCAGATCCCCCGGCAGGAGCGGGTTGCGGAAGGTCGCCCGTTCTGTCGTGCGAGAGACACAGCCGGTCACGCACGTTATGAGTATCAGCAACAATATCCACTGCATCTGATGTTTTATGCTTTTAGCGTTCATCGCATCGTCTTCCATTTTTTATCGATTAGATTATTTGCGTTGGGCCTCGCGAAACGCTTCCAGGGCTGCGGGGAAGGGTTGCAGGGCGCGTTCAAAAATGCCCAGTGACCAGGCGATGGTCAAGCCATAGTTTGTAATGGGGACGCCCGCCTTTCGGCAGCGCAGGATGCGGGAGAGCATTTCGCGCCGGTTCCACATGCAGGCGCCGCAATGGATGACCAGGCGGTAGGGCGAGATGTCGTCGGGATAATCCCGCCCCTGCGTGAAATCGAATTCCAGTTTGCCGCCCACATATTGCGTGAGCCAGCGGGGGATTTTGACGCGGCCGATGTCTTCGCCGATGGGGTGGTGGGTGCAGGCCTCGGCCACGAGGACCCGGTCTCCGGTACGCAGGGAGTCGATGGCCACGGCGCCGCGGACCATTTCGGGGAGGTTTCCCTTATTGCGGGCGAAGAGAATGGAAAAGGATGTCAGAGGCACGTCCGGGGGCGTGTCGCCCGCCACTTTCAGGAAGGCCTGCGAGTCGGTGATGACCAACGCGGGGGGGCGTTTCAACCGGTCCAAGGCGTCGCGCAATTCCCGTTCCTTGACCACAATCGAGTAGGCGTCATTGTCCAGGAGGTCGCGAATGGTTTGCACCTGTGGGAGGATGAGCCGTCCCTTGGGCGCTTCCAGGTCAATGGGCACGACCAGCATCGCCAGTTCGCCGGGGGGGACGAGGTCGCCCACAATGGCGGGGGCGTTGATGAATTCTTCGGGGGCGAGTCGGACCAGGGCTTCGCGCACGTCCAGTATGCCGCGTCCCTCGGCGGCCACGGTTGCGACATGGCGAATAGATCGGCGATCGAGCTCGGCAATCAGCGCGCTGTCCGGTTCGCCCAGGTCGCACTTGTTCAGCGCCACCAGAGCGGGAATCTCTCTCTCGGCCCATTCGGTCAGCAGGCTTTCCTCGAAGGAGCCCCATTCGCGTCCGTCCGCGACCAGGACCGCCACATCCGTCCGGTCAAAAACGGCGCGTGTGCGTTCCACGCGCTGGTCGCCCAAGGCGCCCACATCGTCAATGCCGGCTGTGTCGATGAACAGAACCGGCCCGATCGGCAACATTTCCATGGGCTTTTCGACCGGGTCCGTGGTGGTCCCCGCCACGTCGGAGACGATGGAGACGGACTGTCGCGTCAGGGCGTTCAGCAAGGACGACTTTCCGACATTGCGCCGACCGAACAGTCCGATATGGAGGCGAAAGCCTTTGGGGGTGGATTGAGCCATTGCCTTATCCTCTGTCACAGATGCAAAAAAGAAACGCGCGCCGCCATTCCCGTCCCTGTTTCGTTTCGGTGTGTGGCGTCGCGCGCTTCGACGATTTATTGAAACGATTCTCAGATGCCGATCGTCTTCATATCCCGCAACACCAGGCCGGAGATGATTTTGGGGTAGAAGAACGTTGTCTTTTGCGGCAGCCGCAATCCTTCACGGGACACGGCGGTCACTTGTTCCATCTTGGGTGAGTTCATCAGGAAGACGACGCACGCCCGTCGGTCGGTGAGCATTTTTAATGTTTCCACCGCGTCGCGCGAATACAGCACCTCGCCTTCATCCAGTTCGATTTCGGGATTGCCGATCCAGACATTGGGGATGATGTGGTGATGGAGGATGGCCACATCCAGTTTTGCCACCACGGGGGAGATGTCCCCGTTTTCGATCAGCGACTCCGGTTTGACATTGCGTTTTAATTTGAGAACAAAGGCCCGACCGCCCCGCAGGACCATGGCCATACTGATGGTTTTCTGACCATCTTCGCCGATTTTGCTCAACAGCATTTTGGCGTCTTCTTCGGCATTTTTTCGTGGATTGACTTTGAACTCTTCGATCTTGAAGTGTTGTTTCAAGTCCTCAAGGACTTCGTCAATCTCGACGCCGACACCGGCTTCGTCCGCAAGGGCGCGGTGGGTCGGCAGAATCTGCAATCCCGGATCCTGCATGGAGACCAGATACATCATCAGGTAGTCGGCGGGGATGCGTCCGCCCTTTTGTCCGGACATGCGTCGGATTTCGTTGCGATAATGCAGGGCTGTTTCAAAGCGGTGGTGCCCGTCGGCAATCAGGAGTTCCCGCTCCTTCATGCCATCCGTAATGCGCTTGAGGGCCTCTTTGTTGGAGGCCAGCCACAGAGCGTGGTCGTTGCCTTCGCTGTCGTGGACTTTGGCCGTGGCCTTGTTTTTTTCCATGACCGAATCCAGCACGTCGCCGATTTCATTTTTCGGGTCATCATATAAAACAAAGACCGGGCTGAGGTTGAACTGCGTGGAGCGCATCAGTCGGAACCGGTCGGCCTTGGGGCCTTTGAACGTTCGTTCGTGGGCGCGCACTTTGCCTTCCCCATACCCTTGGAGCCGAACGAGTCCAAAAAAGCCACGTCGTTTTTGTCGCTCCCCCGAGACGGGATTGGTGTATTCCTGTTCGCAAACATAGAAGCTCTGTTTCGGGTCTTCGATGAGTGTCTGCTCCCGCCGCCACTCCTGGAGCAGGCTTCCGGCCCGATGGTATCGGTTATTAAATTCGTCGTCCCCCGCCACTTCCTTGCCCAGTATGATGCGCACGAAGTTTTTCGGGTGCCGTTGATACAGATCATCCTGCAGCTTGGGCGAGATACAATCATACGGGGGCGTCAGAACATCAGCCAGATTCTCGATGACTTTCCCGTTATAGCGGGTTCCGACGAAAGGATAAACATACGCCATTTTTCAGCCTGCCAATCAGTATTAAAATTGATGCCGCACCTACTTCGTTTTCATGTTTGAATCAGCGACCGGTCAGCGTCCAGACGCGCTCATCCGGCGTCTGATCCGCGCCAGCGTATTTCCGGGCCAACGTGTCCGACGGCAACAGATAACCGCTGTGAGGAAATCGTCTTGCCAAATCCTGAAGGGCTCGTGAAGCCGCTTCCGCCTGACCCAGCCGATCCATTCCCAAGATCCGGCGATAAAGGGCCGTCTCCAAAGCCGGAAATGGATTCCCGGTTGTTTTCGCCGCCTTCGCGTCCAGTGAATCAATCCACGCCAAGGCCTTTTTTAATTCCTGATCCTGAGTGTTCACGTCCGAATAGGGGCGTGTTGTCAGCGTACCGATCAGCGCCATCTTCAGATACGGCGTATAGGTCGAATCGGGATATGTCTCAACCAAGGTGTTCACCGTTTTTAATGTATCGGTCGAACATTGGGCGGTCTGCAGCGCCAGCGCCAGGTCTTTATTGTTTCGAATTGTCTCCAGGACGGCTTGATCCGCCGCAGTGGTCGGCAGGGTCACCATCACGGTTTCTTCCTGTGATTGAAAGGCGATGGGCTGTTGCCCCCACCGAAAGACGGCGCGAATTGTCAAAAATGCGCGCCCTGGTTGATCAAAAACCAAGCCCTCGCCGGCTGTTGCGCTATCCGATTGCCAGGTCACCGGCCCATCGGCAATCGGTATGCGACGGATCATTCCCGGCGCGAGGGGAATTGCCACATCCGGCGCAGCGGCGTCTGTGCCCAGACCGCCATATTCCAGGGTCTGGCCGTCTTCCCGGCGAATGGAAATCTGGATGGAGCGACCCCACAGCGGTTGGACCGCCAGTTCTTCGTTCCGGTCGGATTCCGACACCACATAGACATGGATGTACAGGGGCTCTCCCACCAGGATTCGTGATTGCGCGGGCGCCATGATTACGCGGAACGGAGAGGCCCCCTCGCTCGGGGCTTGGGAACCCATCAGCGCCAGTCCCACCATCAGGGCGATAAACAGGCCCGCGCTCCGCCGCCGTCGTTTTTCATGTCGCCCCATCAAGTTCATCCGGCCGTTTAAAATCATTGGAAATTGAACCCTGTCCCCGCGAACGTCGGGCTCATGCTGATAGCCCGTCCCCGGCACTGTCAATGCCTAAAACCGGTGAATTTTATGGGGTGATGGGATTGAATTGCTGAAAACCCACGAGATAAACATACGCTGCCGGCACTGTAAATAAAAGGCTGTCAATCACATCCAACAGGCCGCCGTGACCGGTCAGATCCGGTCCCGAATCCTTGACCCCCGCGTCCCGTTTGAAGATGGACTCCGTCAGGTCGCCCAGCGGCCCCAGAGCGGCGAACAGGGTGGCCAGGATCAGCGTGTCTCCCCAACCGAGGATTTCCCTTCCCGGAATGGGTAAGGCGCGCAGCATGATTGCCATCAGATATGTGGCCACAAAGCCACCGATGAAACCTTCCACGGTCTTACTGGGACTGAGCTTGGGACAGAGCTTATGCTTGCCAAATCGTCGCCCGGCAAAATAGGCCCCCGAATCGGTGACCCATGTGACGGCGATCAGAAAGAGGAGGAGAAAATTGGCAGCCGACGGCTCGCCGATCCACTTGCCCGTGCGCGCAAGCATATACATACCCATCAGGAAACCCAGTGGCAGTCCCACATACATGCCACCAAAGACCGTCAGGGACACATTGGCCAGACAATTTTCCACGCGCGCCCGGACGACGAAAGAGGCGCCCGCCACCATGAGCAGCACCAGGGGGAGTGTGTTCAAGCCTCGCGCCGGCAGATCGCGCAACCATATCGGCAGGGCGTCCGATCCCGCCGCGCCCATACTGCACAGAACCCACAGCGTCGCCGCCCCGATCATCACCCACCGCACAGGCTCATGCCCGCGCATTCGAGCCATTTGATGGAATTCCATTGTTCCCCAAATGGCGGCGGCCAGCGCGATCATGGGGACCAGGAAATTCAGCGGGGGCCAATACATGGCCGCCAGGAAGACCGCCGTAAAAATCACGGCGGAAAGAATGCGCGTGGAAGTCATGGGGCGCTCGTTCAAGGAGATGCGTTGGGCAAAACGCTTCGTTCGCCGGGTCCAGGGACCGTCGGAACGGATTGAGTTGCCGGGGCGATTGTGCTCGCGAAAAACAGACAGGATCAAGGGAAATCCCTACAAAAAACAGCCCTCCCTTTCATGGTCACCGAGAGAGTGGGGAAAGAGAAATTGGCTGAAGCGCGCGCCACGGGGTGGGCTATTTCGCACAGAGACACCCGAATTCTTTTTATTTTTCGGCATAAAAAATCGGTCGTTTGGCCCTGTTCGGCCTGTAAATTCAATAAAATCAACGAACAAGAGAATGAAAACTATTCTGAAAAAAGGAAGGATATTGAGCTTGACCCACATATATGGCATTCAATAGAATCCAGAGCGTCAACATATTGTACTCACCTACAAAGCACGGGTTTTTTTCATGAGCGACATTCAGACGGCTTCTATCAGTCTTTCTTCTGCGGCCCTGGCTGAATACAGGGCGGCCCGGACCGGGGTGTCATCGTCCACAAATGATGACGCCTGGGTCGAAATGATTCGCCGGTGGCAGGAACAAGGGCCGGCTGTGGACCGTTCCGTTTCTTTGAGCCAATGGGCGGATTTGCGGACTTCATCAATGATCACTTTTGATGAGCCGCCCTCCCGACTTTTGAGTACGACCGTATCTGTCGCAGAGAATCCAACGATCGACGATTTGAGCCTTTGGTCGTTGCTGTTGGATACGAGCCCGGGACGGGTTGTCTTTGATTTGACGCCTTTGGGCGCCGTGGCGGATCAGGCGATGACGCGTTTGCTCCATCACATTGGAGCGCTGAGCCTGCAATACGCCGGTCGCGTTGGATTGACGGTCGCGCTGGATTGGCTGGATGAATCTTCCGAGCGGTTGAACCGGGTGGGTCGGCTTGTAGGCGGGCTTTGTTCGGTGACGATTTGTTGTGGCAGTGAATGGATCGAGGCCTTGGAGTTGAATCGCGCCGGGTTGGATGGCGAGAATCGGCTTTCCCCCCATTCCCTTCTGCGGGAGTGGTCGTCTCGAATGGCCGATGGGGCTTCGGCGCGATTGATCTTTGTTGAGCGCCCTTCCCAATCCGGTCAACCCGTTGCGATTGCCGTCGATGAACCCTATCTGCCGGTGACCATTGATCTGTCGGCCGTTGTGTCGTCCCAAACGATCGACTGGGCGACTTTGGGCCACCAGGCGCGTGAGGCCGTCCGCTGGGCGCCGATACTGCGCGAAGCGTGGGCCACCGGCGCGGAACCGGTCTTGCGGGAATCCATCCGTCAGCATTGTCCGCTGCGGTTTCGCTTCAAGGGCTTCCAAGAGTTTGTTCAAGCCTTTTCGGCGGATGCCAGCGAACCGCGCATTCGGCATTGGCTGGCCGATCTGGCGCAGTTCATCCGCGGACAGATCCGGGCTGGCGCCCTGTCCGAGAACGAAGACGATTGTCGTTGGGAGTTCAGGGGCGAGAATGAGGAACTGGCGCCGTGGGCGCATCAGGATGTCGGGGCTGCCGTGGAGACTCAGCTGGTGTTGCAGGGTGATGAGGGGCAAGCGCCGGAGGCGCGCTTTCGTCTGAATGCGGACACCGGATCGGAGGTCGTGCGTTCTTCGTTGCGGCGGGCTTTGATTCTCGGAGCGCGACGCATTGGTTTTGTTGTCCATTCTGAGCGTTCCGTCCAGGCGGCGGGACTTCGTCGCCCGGGCAAACGTGTCAGCCGGTCCGTATCGGTTACCAGGACCGAAGCGGATTTTTCGGAAGTCCCGGTCGCGTCAATTGTGTCTCGGGAACCGGACCGTTCCATGCGTTTGATGGAATTTATGGTGGATACGGATTGGAGCCGGGCGGCGCCTTCGTCCCCGGATCGAAGGAAGGATGTCGAGGCGCCTTGCGCCTGTGGCTATTGTGGCGGGCGCTTGCGCCCAGTGGGGCGTCGGTTGGAATGTTCGAAGTGCAAAGGTGTTTTCTGGCAGGCGTAATGCTGAGACAAGAGGAAGGTTGGAGTTTTCATGTCCCCCTTGCCGACGATGCGCATCAGTGAGGATTTGGCCGAACGCCTTCGGGCCGCGCTGGCGGAGGATGTTCGTGGGGGTGACGTGACGTCCGAGGCGATCATTCCGTCGGATGCGCGGGGGGCGGCTCGGATGGTTGCCAAACAGCCCGGCGTGATCAGCGGGATTGAGGTGGCTCGGGAGATTTTCAGACGGGCCGATCCGGCCATCCAGTTAATCGTCAAGGCGCCCGACGGGACGGTGGTTGAGACAGGCGATGTGATATTGGAACTCGTCGGGCCGCTACGATCGATTCTCACGGGCGAACGGGTGGCGTTGAATTTTCTTCAGCGCATGTCCGGGACAGCGACGCTGACGCGCCACTATGCCGAACCCCTCAAGGGAACGCCGACGCGCGTTTATGACACGCGCAAGACCAATCCCTTGTGGCGCGATCTGGATCGGTTCGCCGTGTTGTGTGGCGGTGGCGCTAACCATCGATACTGTCTCGATGATATGATTTTGATCAAAGACAATCATATCGATGTGGCGGGTTCTGTGGGGGAGGCGGTCCGTCGGGCGCGGGCATGGCGTGAGGCCGATGCCGCCCATCGCGGGGCCATTGCGATTATGGCGGAGACTCGCAACCAGGCGGAAGTCACGGAGGCCCTGGCGGCCGGCGCCGATTATATCATGCTGGATAACATGAGCGATGATGCGGTGGCCGCGGCGGTGGCGTGGGTGGCCGGCCGGGTTCCTCTGGAGGTCTCCGGTTCCGTTTCGCCCGAGCGCATGGCCCGATTGGCGCAGTTGGGGATTGATCGTGTGTCGGTCGGGGCGTTGACCCATTCGGCGCCGGGTTTGGATATTTCGCTGTTGTATGGCAAGTGAAAAAAAAAGGGCTCGAACCCCTGTTATCACGCAATAAAACGGGCATTAGAAGGCAAAGATGACCTTAAAATCAAAAAAATCGTACTTTTGGCCGACGAATGTCATTTTTCCCTTGACAGGCTTGCCTAAAATCACGATTCAACATTTGTTAATCAGAGTTTTCGGGTGTTTTGCCCGAACTGATTCGCCATTATTTTCCCGTGGAGGTTACCTCAGATGGCTAAACTAGAGAAGGCGATGACGAAGGCTCAGCTCGTGGCGCACTTGGCAGAGACGGCAGAAGTGACGAAGAAGCAGGCTGCGGCGATTCTCGAAGAGCTGGCGCAACAGGCCTACAAGCAGGCGAAACTTGGCTTTACCGTTCCCGGTATTGGCAAGTTGGTCATGCAGCAGCGGGCCGCCCGTTGGGGCCGGAATCCGCAAACCGGAGAGAAGATCAAGATCAAGGCCAAGAAGGTCGTTAAGTTCCGCGTGGCCAAGGCTTGCAAGGACGCGATTATCCCGCCCAAGAAGTAGTGGCCATTGGATTTCGCCACCCTTTCAGGGTGTGTCTGGTGTTTTTTTGGATCCCGCTTCGGCCTTGGCTCGGAGCGGGATTTTTTCACAAATCCGTTTCCAGGGGGGGAGGCGCTTTATGCCTACGGATCAAAATGCCGGTTCATCCTTTATGGAAGTGGAGGGCCAGCGGATTGAGGTGGATCGAAAGGGGTATTTGTTGCGGCCGTCGGACTGGACCGAAGCAGTGGGGCGCGCATTGGCTGCCGAACAGGGGATGGAGGTATTGACGCCCCTCCATTGGCGGGTGATCGAATTTTTACAGGAGTATCACGGTCAATATGAAAGACCGCCGACCTTGCGCCGTCTTTGTCAGAAGACGGACACGGACCTTAAGACCATCTATCAACTGTTCCCGGCCGGCCCTTCGGAGGGCGCCTGGAAGATCGCGGGGCTGCCGCGCCCTCCCGGTTGTGTCTAGCGCATTTCATCCAGTGTAACCACATGGCCTCCCTCCTCTTTTTTGTGAACCCTGAAGAATAGAAGGGAAAGAAGATGTTCGCTTCTAATTGTCGCTGCAAAGACGCCTGGCCATCACGCCTCTCCCCACACCTTGCGCGTCAGCCCCTCCTATTGAGACGGGCGCCACAGAACCGCCGGAACGACGGGGTCCTGTAACGGAAATAAATGCTCTCGTTCGAAAATTTTGAGCAGACGGACGGCCGTCGGCGCCGTCACGCTTTTTGCTCGCTGCGCGGCAAAAATCGCGCCGGCGCCTCAGTCGCCTGTTCTCTGACCCAGGGCTCCGCTCCCTATCGGTCG
>JADFCT010000085.1 GCA_017161665.1 Candidatus Sumerlaeota bacterium | reverse complement strand
CAGGACATCGGGCTTGAAGCGAATGACATTATCGGCGCAGACGGCGCCGTCGCCGGTGAATCCAATGGCGGAGCGTCCCGTGGAATAAATAGAGTTGTCCCGAATCACGATCCCTTTGCGGAAGCCATGGGGATGGGTTTCCGGCGTGCCCTTGGGGTCCGCGCCCCCGCCGCCACCGATGCCGTATTCATTCACGGAAATGGCGGGCCGGTTGTCATAATCGAACCAGACGCCGGGCTCGATCGTGATTTTTTTATCTTTGTCCTTTCCCCGACCGGGGAGGATATACCCCTCCATCAGGAAATTATCCGTGGCCGGGATAAACCGATTGTTGGCCACCAGCGCATTCTCCAGCGTGCGAATATCCACCGCCGCCTGATGCCATTTGGGGAACCGCTGCCAGGGATGCTGGCCCACGTCGAGATTGGGCACGCGTTCTTCCACCAGGGCCGCATGTTGGAACACACATCCATAGACCAGACGGTTGACGCCCCGCTCGTTCGCATGATCGCGGCCAAAGTAGATGTGCCCGTGATTGATCGCCACATTAACCACGCCGCCATTCGAGGCCTTGCCCGGATCGGCCAGGTGAATGCCCTTGAAAGCCGTCTCGTTGGGCGTGCCATTCCCGGTAAAGGTGGGTTGGTATCGGGGGAACTCGAATCGCGTGGCGGGGGCGTATCCCTCGGTCTTCGCATCGGTCACGCCCTGGGGATCGGCGCCTCGGATCACAATGCCGTCGTCGAGGAGGATGGTGTCGGTAAAATGATAGACCCCGGCGGGGAAATACACCACCCCGCCCCCTTGCGCCACCAAAGCCTTTTGCGCCGCTCGAAATTGTTCATCCGGAGTGTCGCCCGGGGCGTCTTTGATATTGAAAACCTGTGACCACCGGATTTCATCCGTCCACTTCAACTGATAGCCCTTGACGGGATTGCTTTTCAGGCCGGCGTCAACCACCGCGCCCATGGCGTTGGCGCCGATAAAACTGAGAAGCGCGACCAGGATATGGATCTGATTTTTTTTCACAATGAGCCTCCGATGCTTCGAGATAGGATGCGTCGATCCACGAATCACACGAATGCGCGTCTCTGCGCTATAAACCGTTCACCGCAGCGGCGGTAGAGAACGCAGAGAAAAACATTTGAAAAGGACTGACCGCCACTATTCCTTCCCGAAACAATACAACGCGCTTTCCGTGCGAAGGAACAACCGGCCTTCCAGGGCGATGGGCGAGGCGATGATGCGTTCGCCCATGTCGATTTGGGCCAGGATTTCAAAGGCATCGCCCGTTCCGACGACAAAGGCGATGCCGTCTTCGCGGGCGGCGATCAGGCGGTCGCCCGCCACGAGGGGCGACGCGTAGAACTTGCCCTTGCCTTTGGGGAATTCTCCGCTCCAGAAGTCCTTGCCCGTTTCCGGATCGAAGCAATTTATCCCGCCGGTGTCACTGATGACATAGACCCGTCCTTTGGATGCGGCCGGCGTGGGTACAAATGCGCTGGTGTCTTCCCGTGTCCAAAGGCTATGGGTTTCGGTCACGTCTCCCGCGCCGCCCAGCCGGACACCTTTCAGGAGGGGCTGACGGCGATCAACCCGACCGCCGGGGACGACGGCGATTGAACCGGAAATGACCGGCGAGGCCACGGCGGGCCAGTATTTATATTCTTTTGGATTGAATCCGCCACAAGACCAGATGGTTGCGCCATCGGTGGCGCGATGGGCCGTCAGGTGTTGCCCGCCCCAGATCAGCAATGCTTCAACGCCCTGATGGGAAAAGACCAGCGGTGTCGTATAACTCTGTCGCCCTTCCGTCGGCGTCTCAAAATCCCGAGCCACCTTCCAGGCCACGTCGCCCGTGCCCTTGTCAAAGGCGGCCACCCAGGAATCGCCGTCGTGCATCTGCGCCATGACCACATATTTCTCGGTCAGAGCAGGCGAAGAGCCGAAGTCCCAGAACCGGTCGTCCTTGCCATACAGTTCAAAAAGGTTTTTCTTCCATCGAAGCGCCCCGTCGAGGTCGAAGGCCGCAAAGGCGCCACTCTTGAAAAAGACAAAAAGGCCCTTGCCGTCCGTCACCACCGAGGGATTGCACCCCGAAGCGTTTTTGTGCTTTCCAGGCGTTTCGGGGCCCAGTGTCTTTTCCCAGAGTTTTTTCCCGGACCAATCATAGGCCAGCACCGTATCCACGCCGTCCACGCCGGACGTCAGATAGATGACCTTGTTCCAGACGATGGGCGTGGAAAATCCATTGCCGGGAATTGAACTTTTCCAAAGCGGCTGGTCCGGCGTCCAAGTCGCGGGATAGTCGCCCGCCTCCGCGCTGCCGTTGGAATAAGGCCCGCGCCAATTGGCCCAGTTGCCGGCCTCTGCCGGAATCCCGGCCCCGACAATGGCCAGAGTAATCCAAACCCGTAGAATGTTTTTCATAATGACTCCCCTTCATGGATGATTCGATTTTTCAAAAATCGTTGTTCCTGTTGCGTAGCGCCGGCGTCTTGCCTGCAAATCCCCCGCGCCTGTTGGTCTAATTGGGATGGTCGAATGAAACGGTCACCTGTCCTGCTGACTTTTTGAGATCAACGATTTGCTCCTGGCTCCCGACCTGGACACGATGTTTTCCGTAAAAGGCCGGCAGGCGACAGAGGCCGTTTTCGTCCGCCTTGAGTTCCTGTTGAGTCCACCATTCTTTGAAAATCAAATCGCGATACGCCTGGGCGGCGGGCGTCGGCGTCCAATCCCTTCGGTACAGCGAGGACTGCGGAATCCAGTTCGCCCCTTCCCAGAAGCCCCACATCAGAATGCCGTCCACCGCCGGGTGGGCGAAGCAGATGCGATAGTATTCCACAATCGCTTTCGCCTTGGCCTGTTCTTCCGCTTCCGTCAGACGATCGTTGCGCTTTTGGTAATGTTTGGAGCGCTGACCGGGGAAGTTGAACTCCGTGACGACAATGGGCAGACCAAAGGTTCCCAGTTTATCCAGGGCCTGACGCAGGGTGTCGGGATCAAAGGCATCCCCATGCAAGTGACCCTGGACTCCGATACCGTCTATCCGGACGCCGGCTTTTTGGAAGGCGCGAATGTGTTCAAGGTAGTCATCCAGCCGCCGACCGGTCAGAATATCATAATCGTTCAAAAACAGCTGCGCTTCGGGATCGGCGGCCTTGACCCAATCGACCATTTTTTTCGTGATGCTCTCACCCAGGCGCTCGGCATAGTAGTTTCCGTGAATCATCTCATTGTTCAGATCATACTCGAGGAATCGCCCCCGATAGCGCCGGCCGATGGTCGTCGCCCGAATTTCCAACGCCTCCAGCAGTTCCTCGTCGCTCATCGCCTTCAGCCAGTCCTGAACGCGTCCGGGAATGCCCCAGAAGATGTTGTGTCCTCGGAGAGAGATATCGTGGGCGTCCGTCCACTCCAGCATGGCGTCCACGACCGCATAATCAATTCGCCCCTTCTGGGGCTCCATCGAATGCCACTTCAGGGCGTTTTCCGTCACGGCGGCGTTGAAATTCTCAAGGAAGACCTCTTTATATTTTTGCTCGTCCTCGTCGCGCATCCGGCCGCTGAACGGCGAATTCGAAATGGCCGCGCCAAATCGGAAGGCATGGCGGATCTGCTCCACCTTCACCACGGCGCCGGGCCGGGCCTGAATGGTCAATTCGCCCATTCGATGGGCGCGGATCGCCTCCGAGGCGTTCTGAGCCGGAAGGTACGGCGCCATCAGACATAGAAAAAACAGCCCGATGGGGGTATAACGTGCGTTGAATGGTTTCACAGCCAGTATCCTTTTCTGAGGATGAGATGATCGCCCCCCAATGGAACGGGGGGAACCGATCGTTCATTTAATCGGATCGTAGAGGATGGGGAGCGAAAACTCAAGCCGCAAGATTTGGTTCCACCAGACCGGAGACGGGAGCGACCCATCGTTCCCAAACAAAAACGGCGTTCCCCCCCGCAAAAGCAGGAAGGAACGCCGGCTGATTCAGGTCCGCACCGTGGGGGGAACCTACTTTTTCTCGACAAGCACCTTGACCGTGGTTTCCACATCGGAGCGCAGGCGCACATGAACCGTATAAAGGCCCAGGGTCTTGATGGGTTCGTCCAGGACGATTTTGCGCCGGTCCACTTCGAAGCCATGATCGGCGATGGCCTTTGCGATGTCCACATTCGTCACGGAACCGAAAAGGCGATCGTTTTCCCCGGCCTTCAGGTGGAAGGTCAACGTCAGCGTTTGCAGTTCTTCGGACAGGGCATGCGCGTTTTTGAGTTCCCGCGCGGCTTTTTTGCGCAAGTTACGCTTATGTTCTTCCAACAAACGCTCATTGGATTTCGTCGCGGCCACCGCAACCCGGCGCGGCGCCAGATAGTTGCGGAAAAAGCCGTCTTTGACGCGTATGATGCTCCCGATCTCGCCGTGACCGGGCAAATCTTCTAACAAAAGAACTTCCATTTTATTTGCTCCCCAAAAGCGATTAAACGCGACCGCGGCTTGAAACCGGCGGCGGCGTGGCTGCGCGGATCAAGGGTCCGCGCGGTGACGGCCGCTAGTTCTTGAACGGCAACAACGCCAGGGTCCGGGCGCGTTTGATGGCGACCGTCAACTCTCGCTGGTGACCCGCGCACATCCCCGTCATGCGGCTCGGACGAATCTTACCGCGTTCCGTGATGTATTGTTTCAAGCGGGAAACGTCTTTGTAGTCCAGATACTTGATCTTGTCCGTACACAGTGGGCACATTTTCCGACGCGTGAAACGCCGACGGGGACGACCACCCGGGCCGGCGGCGCCTCGGGGGCCACGGGGACCACCGAAACCACCCGGACCGCCGGGACCACCACCGGGACCGGACCGCCCCTGGAAACGGCCGCCGGGACGATCGGAGTAGGAACGATCCGAGTACGACCGATCGGAGTACGATCGATCAGCCGAACGTGGCCGCGCGGTCTCATCACTGCTTGAATCGGCTGGCGCCTTCGGCGCCGCCGTATCTTCATTCGATTGTTTGGTTTCCTCTTCTGCCATTTTCTCAATCCTTATCTTCAGTCATGGATTCTGGTTTGTTCACCGGGGAAGGACAATCCCGTCTCAGAACGGCAAATCGTCGTTCGTTCCCCCGTCGCCCCCCTCGCCATACTCGGCAGCGCCGCCGGGCATGGGCGGCATGCTGGATGGCGTTTCGCGAGGCGCCTGCGGCGCGCCCCCGCCATAAGACGGAGCGGCCGATTCCCCCCCGCCGTATCCACCGTCGGCGCCATAACTATCCGACCGCCCCATGCGGGCTTCGGCTTCGGCGCGGGTCTCGGCAAAACGGATCTGATCGGCATACACCACGAGCTTGGAAAACTTCTGACCTTCTTTTTCCCATCGTTCCTGAACCAAACGGCCTTCGACATAAACGCCGGTCCCGCGGCGCAAATACTGCTCCGCGAACTCCTGCATCCGATTAAAGCCCTTGATGTCCACAAACGCCGTATCTTCCACATATTCACCGGTTTGATTATCCCGGCGACGGCGGCTGACGGCCAACGCGAACTGCGCCACACCCGAACCGGATTGAAACATCCGTACTTCCGGATCGCGTGTCAAACGACCGACCAGCATGACTTTGTTCAATTCCAGCATGGCGAATCTCCTTGGTTTGGACGACGGGACTCCAATGTCCCGTGGTGGGGGGTTTCGTGCTTTTATTCCTTGCTCTCGGCCGGAGTCGCCTCGTCGGCGACCGGAGTCGGCGCGTCAGCGGCGGGAGTCTCAACCGCAGCCACGGCCGGGGTCTCCGTCTGCGACTCGTCAGCCGTTTCCTTACCCTCTTCGTCCGCCCCAGCGGCGGAGCGGGCCGGAGGCGGCCCCGGACGATCACTGCGCGGACCATAAGGCCGCGGCGACCGCTGCACAGGACCGGTATAGACTTCAGGACGCAGAATCGGTTTCTTGACTTCGGATTCCGGAATGCGAATGGTCACAAAACGCCATACATTTTCATTGAAACGCAAACGGCGTTCAAATTCCGTAAAATCGATGCTCGTTTCCGAGTTGTCCCGCGTATAGCGGTACACGTGATAAATGCCTTCCTTCTTTTTGTTGACCTCATAAGCAAACTTGCGCCGTCCCCAGGCGTCCGTGGCCACAACGTCGACCCCCGCGTCCTGGATCAGATGTTCCTGCAGGTTGTCGAAGATCGCCGTGGCTTCTTCGTCGCTTAAGGCCGGGTTCAAGATAATGACGGTCTCGTATGACGTCATTGGTAGCCTCCCTTTGGGCAAAATGTCCCCCGTCCCGGCGGGCGCCGAATGACGGGAGCAGAGAGAATCGTATGTAAAACCATTCTACTCGCGGAAAAGAAGAAAGAGTTTATCGATCCCGAATCCCAACAATCAAGGGAAAAAGCGCCCACGGAAAATGAAATTCCAAGTTCCTGAATCCCAATACCGTTCCGATGGGCCAAGAAATGGGCGCGCCGAAACCGACGAATCGAAAACGGCAACGGATTTAACCGAGTGGTGCTTAATCGCCCCCACACCCCATACGGAATAGAGTGGGTGTGTTTTCCAGTGAGTTGGCCATGAGCGTCCTTCGGCGCTCACAACAAATGATGAAAATGACGTTGGGGCGCGGTGGAATCTGTTTTTTGAACCATGAAGAATAGAAGGGAAAGAAGATGGTTGCGCGAAACGCCAAGGCGCAACGACGCAACGACGCAAAGCAAGCCGGGGCGCGGCGCGATGGCTTCTTTTTCAAACGCCAAGGCGCGAAGACGCAAAGGCGCAAAGCACGCTGGGGCGCGGCGCCGATTTCGTATGAGGTCCGTGTAACAGGGGACCAAACATCCGCCAAGCCCCGAAGGCGGCGGCACATAATAGCCCAGGGTGGAGCGACCGATAGGGAGCGGAGCCCTGGGTCTGAGGAAGCGCAACTGAGGCGCCGGCGCGATTTTTGCCGCGCAGCGCGCAAAAAGCGTGACGGCACCAACGGCCTGCCCGGGACAAATCCATGGGCAAGATGGCCATGAAAAACTCTTTTGTTTTGGGTCGACGAGAGGTTATTGATTGAGCGCGCCGAGGAGGGCCGCGCTCAGGAGCATGGCGCCTTCCTCGCCGGGGGCTTTGAGCACAAAATCGTCGATGCCCTTGCCGGGGGCTGTGTAGTCATCTTCTTTTTCGGGTGAACTGGACCAGACAATAATCATGATCGATTTACCGCCAACGGCTTCCCGGATTTGACGAGCCAGTTCGGGCGCATCCATGTCGGGCAGCGAGCCATCGGTGAGCACCACATCGGGTTCGCCGTTAACCAATGTTTCCAGGGCCTGGGCGCCGTTGGGGGCGCGTGTGATCTGAAAGCCGAGCTTTTTGGCTGTTTCCTGCGCGCTGTGGGCTTGTGAAGCGGCTGAGGCCACAATCAACAGACGGGGCGCCAGCACGGCGACGTTCAAATCCCCTTCCATGATGCGGACCGCGACAGAGGCCAGAGCCAGTGTGCGTTCCTTCCACCGGGCCACGGCGCGCTCGCCGGCTTGACGGCTCCCGCGCAGCACATCCACTTCATGGTTTCGCTGGCGATCCATGGACATCTCGGTTGTCTGTTCTTTCAGGATCTTCATCAACCGGCTGACCCGGGGCAAGAGCGTTTCCTTGGTTTCACACTGAAGATCGATCACATCAAGGACGCCCTCGCGAAACGCGTACCCCATCACATCGGGCCCGATGGCCGACGGACAGTACAAGGCGACCACATGGGCCGGTCCGGCCGCTTGCGCTGTCAGGGCCAGGCTGACTTCTTCCAAATCGCCGGTCGCAAGGGGGATGAACAGGAGGGACGGTTCGCGCCGCTTGTTCTCCTGAATCAACTGGTTGGGTCCGGGCAGTTCCGATGTCACCACCTGTATTCCCTTATCCCGGCACACCTGGACCAATGGTTCCACGGCGTCGGGGCCGGGTACGTTCGTATACACAACAGCCTGGTACTGCATACTTCCAACCTTTCTGCAATTCTGCGGGACCGATCCTATGCATAGGCGGTGGCGTCAAAGCGCGTGATGCCATAGTAGGTTTTGAGATTGTCGCCCAGTTTGTCAATCAGGCCCGGCGTCGGATCGCGTTCGGCGAACAGAACGACCAGGCTGTCTTCACAAAATCCTTTTTCAATGTCCGTCAGGGGCGGCGCCGAGCCAATGACGTCGGCCACCCGCTGTATCCGACACAGAATCATATAGGCGATCAGGAAGCGGGGTTGATCGCCGGATTCAAATTCAATCCGCGCCTGGTAGAGCGGCACACCGGCCCGCCGGCGGGAGGACAAATAAAACTCGCCGGTCGAGTCGAGCGTCACCTGAGTGGTGTCCACATCGACCGGGATCCCGGCCTCACCCTTTTCCTTGGTCAGTTCATCCAGAGCCGCCACGAGTTTGTCGGACGGGGATTCGGCCGGCGTATTCCGGAGCAAGGCGGCGATGGCGCGCTCCAGGTAGGAGGCGCCGTCAAACAAGACATCAAAGATCTCATCCGTGAGTTCCAGGACGCCCCGTCGCCCTTTGTCGAGGAGCGATTCAAGGTAATGGGTCACCGCCGAGGGCTCGTCTATGCCATACATCGTCAGATTGCCCTTGATGGAATGGGCGAGGCGAAAAACGGCATCCATCGTTTCCTTGTCCCGCTTTTCGTCCAGGACCAGCAATTCGCGATTCAGCCGCGCCAACATGGATTCAACTTCAGAGAGAAAATCGGCGCCCGGCATCTCAATGGCGGTCTCCAGCGTCTGGTTCGCGGCGCCGTTGGCAGCGGTCCGTACCGAATCCGCTTGCGGAATCGAAGCCACCGCATCGGCGATGGACGCGTTCCGCCCTGCGGGCTTATCGACCTCCCGACTTTTCCCCAGGGTTTGCGTGAACAATTGCGGCACATCGATAATCATTCCCAGTTGCCGTCCGCTCAGGACGGCTGTGCCGGACAGCCCCGGCACGCGCATGGATTCATCAAACTCCGTGATGACCAGTTTCTGTGGATTCTGGAAGGCCGAGACGATATACGCCAGTTGGGTCTTCTTGTGTTCAATGATAATAACCGGATAGGTGTCCCCTTCCACTTTAGCCGGCGGTTCACCGAATACCGTCATGAGGTCAAACAGGGGCAGGATTTTCCCCAAAAAGACAATCGAGCGCCCTTTGCCCGTGGTGGTTGTGATGTCCTTGCGCTGGATGGCCTGTGTGGCCACGACGGCGGAAATGGGGAACGCGAATCCGATTTCCCCGGCTTCCACGACCAAGGCGTCGGTGATGTTGACGGCCGAAACCAGCGGAATGATGAAGGAAAAAGTGGTCCCCTGTTTCCGAACGCTCTCGATATGCGTTTCCCCTCCGATTTCCTCCATGGCCGAGCGGATCACATCCATCCCCACTCCACGCCCGGAATCGGTCGAGGCCGCCGCAGCGGTCGAGAATCCCGCTTGATACAGAAACTCATAGATTTGATCCGTTCGCAGGTGGGCGGCGTCTTCAGCGGAGACCAGCCCTTGCTCAATGGCCCGGGCGCGAACGCGCTCCAGGTCGATCCCCTGGCCGTCGTCGCTGACTTCAATGACGGTTGAATTGACCAGATGCCGGGCCGCCACGCGAATCTGTCCGACGGGATCTTTCTTCTGGGCTTTTCGGACCTCCGGGTCCTCAATGCCGTGGGTGATGGCATTGCGAATCTGGTGGGCAATGGGATCGTATATTTTTTCACTCACCGTCTTGTCGATACAGATTTCCTCGCCTTGCAGGGTCAGATGAACCGGCTTGCCCAAGCGGCGGGAAATGTCACGCACGAGGCGACGGAATCGCGTAAACAGGTCACTCATGGTGACCGTCCGGACATCGACGACCAGATTGTGCAGATCGGACGAGATGCGCGAGGAGGTGATGGCCAGATCCTTGACTCCTTCGGTCAGGTTTGAGCTCACCGTCTCTCCCGGATGGAGCGTGCGCGTCAGGGCGTTCAAATTGGAGCTGACGATGATGACTTCGCCGGCCAGATCCAGCAGTCGATCCAGACTCTTGAGTCGAACCTGCATGGTTTCAGCATCGAGAGGGAGTTGTTTAGACATTGCTCATGGCCCTTTCCACGACCTTTTCCACCAGCGTGGCCGTAAAGGGTTTGGTCAGGTAGTCATCGGCGCCGACCCGGAGGGCCTGAATCACATAAGTGGCGTCGCGGTGGGTGGACGTGACGATGAGGGGCACATCCCGCACACCGGGGCGCCGCCGGATTTCTTCACACAACTCGAATCCGTCCATTTCCGGCATCACCAGATCGGTAAACACAATATCTACCGACTCCCGCCCCAGAATTTCCAGCGCCTCAACGCCGTTGGCCGCCTCCAAAACCGTCATACCCAGCGACTCCAGAATCTTGGTAATCGCCAGGCGCATGGTTTTGAAGTCTTCTACCAGCAACGCCGTGAGTTTCAACTCGCCGATCGTCATGAAAGCCTCCTTTACTCCACAGAGTTTCCCCGCCCATCCGCTGCATCCCGAAGGCGCCCCTCGTCCCCGGTGGGCCTCCGCCGTCTCGTGGGTTTCACAAAACAAGCCAATAATAATGCGGCGTCGAAATCCTTTTGATCGAATTCTCATACCGTATCGGCTGTTTTTTTTCGATTCTTGAATCTTTTTTTAATAAAAGCGCACGGCAGAGCGAATGACGCACGTGTCGCTTCGGATTGGGAGCCCAACGGATGGGGCCGGAGGGGCGGAAGCGTATCACTTTGACACAGTAATAAAATCTCTCCTCGAATGTGGGCCGTAGAGCTCCATCCGGCGGCGCCTTCACGCAAACAAAGAGAGGACTTCCTTCGGGGCCGAATCATGTAACTCCTTATATTTCAACGCGATGCGTCGGATTTTGGATTCAGGCCCTTTGATGGCATATCGCTTGCTGTTTTAGGGAGCAGTATTAGAAATCATGCGCTTTCCTTTTCGAAGAGAGCTGAAATTCACAGGAGGACGAGGTTAATTATGGCAGTCAAACCCCTTGGAGATCGCGTGTTGGTCAAACGGGTCGAAGAATCGGAACAGAAATCCAGCGCCGGGATCATCATCCCGGATACGGCCAAAGAGAAACCGTCACGCGGTGAAGTCGTGGCCGTCGGACCCGGCGCCATGCAGGAAGACGGTCAGCGCGCCACCATGGAAGTCAAGGCCGGCGATAAGGTGCTGTTCGGCAAATACGGCGGCACGGAAATCAAGATCGACGGCGAA
>JADFCT010000084.1 GCA_017161665.1 Candidatus Sumerlaeota bacterium | reverse complement strand
CATAGTTTTTTGTCAATCCCAACATGGTGAAGATATACTGACTGGCCATAATCCATCCTCTTGCTTTCGCAGATCTCGCTCGAAAATTTAGAATCGCTGACGGATCGCCGTCGGCGCCGTCACGCTTTTTGCGCGCTGCGCGGCAAAAAACGCGCCGGCGCCTCGCTTGCTCACGCTCTAACCCAGGGCTCCGCTCCCTATCGGTCGCTCCACCCTGGGCTATTATGTGCCGCCACCTTCGGGGCTTGGCGGTTGTTTGGCTCCTGGGACACAAGCCTTATATGGTATCGGCGCCGCGCCCAGGGGCGCCTTGCGTCTTCGCGTCTTCGCGTTTCCAATGAATCTATCGTGCCGTGTCCCGACGCCATTTCATCATTTGTTGTGTCCATTCACATGGACATGGGAAACTCACCTTGATTTAAGGCTTACCGTTGGCTCTTCTGTGTCGCCCCTCTCAGCTTTTCAACCCTTTCAGGTTCAGTCGCATCGGCTCGTTCGCCTGCATCACCTCGTCCCACGTTACTTTTTTTCCCGTATAGGCGGCCGTTCGACCCAGGATGGTGGTCAAATTGCTGCGGACACTGGGCGCAACGGTGAGATTGGCATAATCGCCTTCGGTCACACACCGATGAAAATCAGCGATATTATGGATGGCGCCTTCGGCATAGATATTTCCTGTGCGGCCACCCTTATAGGATTCGTCGCCGCGGATCATGACGATCCCGCCATAGTGTGTGTCGATGGTGCCCTTGGCGCCATAAACCCGGCAGCCGATGTCATCCCAGCCCTTGGCAAATTGGGTGGAGTTGAACGTGATGATTTTTTCACCGGGGTATTCGAAAATGACGCTGAAATGATCCCAGCAATCACCCACATCCACCCGCGCCTTGCGTCCCCCCGTGCCCACCGCCGAAACGGGAGCCGCGTCCATGATCCAGCTGGCCACGTCCAGGGCGTGAATGTTTTGTTCCGTGATGATGTCACCGGACAGATCTTTCATGAAGACCCAGTTGCGCAAACGGCCTTCGGGTGTCTGATCGTCGCCTCGTTTTCCCAGACGACCGGCCTGATACTCCGCTTCCCCACAGACGATGTCGCCGATCTGGCCATTATGGACCCTTTGCACGGCTTCTTTATAAAATTCGTTCGCGCGGGTCTGGAAATCGACCAGGCACACCAATTTATTTTGAGTGGCCTTTTTGCCGCTGTCGGCAATGGAGCGGCAGCCGGGAACGTCCACGGCGATGGGCTTGGCCAGGTAGACGTGCTTTCCGGCGTCCACGGCGTCGGCCGTTTGTTCAGGATGAAAGCAGGGAGGCGAAATGATCGCCACCGCATCGAGATCCTTGCATTTGTCGATCATTTTCTTGGCGCAGTCCAGCCCAGAGAACTGGTTGGCCTCGGGGACCCCCAATTCACCCATGCGACCCGCTTGTTCGGGGAAATAATCCCCGGCGGCCATGAGATTATATCCACCCTGTTCCTGGAACAATTTAGCGATCCAGAAACCGCGTCCTCCACAACCGACGACGCCGAGATTGATTTTGGAATTGGCGGGGGCGCCGATCACCTGATCGGGGCGGGTGACGGCCAGAGCCAATGCCGCGCCGGCCGTTCCCTTGACAAAGGCGCGCCGTTTGATCCGGGATAGTGAGGCAAGACCTTCCGTGTGTGTCGTCATCGTCGATTCCTCCCAAAGTGAATCCTTCTATAGGCTAACTGATAGGGACAAATAAATCCGAAGAGCGCCGGGGTGGCAACCGAAAACTTTTTGAGAACCGCGCGCTCCCCCACCCCCGCCAGACTCGGGCCGTCCGGGCGCGACGCCCAAGAGACAGGGGGGGACGCGGTTTTTTTCATTGAATCGAATTCAGACCGAACGGTACCGTAGAACGGTCCTTGCACATAAAGGATGGAATCCATTTTGCGCGCCCGACGCTGCGGCGCGCTGTTCGAGAATCGAATACTATGCCTGATGACCCTCCGAGTTACTCTTCCTTTCACGGCACGACCATTTTAGCGGTTCGCAAAGGCGATCAGATCGCCGTGGCCGGCGATGGTCAGGTGACCCTTCAAAATGCGATCATGAAACATTCGGCGCGCAAAGTGCGGCGCATTCATGACAATCAGGTGATTGTCGGTTTCGCCGGCGCCACGGCAGACGCCATGTCCTTGTTTGAAAAACTGGAAGGCAAATTGCAGGAACACAACGGGAACCTGGCCCGGGCCGCTGTGGAATTGGCCAAACTGTGGCGAACGGACAAGGTGTTGCGGCATCTTCAGGCGCTGTTGATCGCCGTGTCGTCGGATCGGATGTTGCTCATCAGTGGCAATGGGGACGTGATCGAACCCGATGATTGCGTTTTGTCGATTGGATCGGGCGCCACGTGCGCCCAGGCGGCGGCCATGGCCCTGTTGCGTCACAGTACCCTGGACGCCGAAGCCCTGGCGCGCGAAGCCATGAACATCGCCGCTTCCATTGATATCTACACCAACGACCGGCTGGTCATTGAAACGATCCAAACGTCCCAAGCGGATTAATCATTTTTTGTTCGCCAAAGGCGTCGGCGCGTTTTGCAGCGAAGCGGACAAACAATCGGGACGGTGCCGACGGTCATCTTGCCGCGCAGGTATCGCGCCTGCACGGGCCGCGGGGGACTTCCATGGGCGAGACGCCCATGCCACTTCAAAACCGCCGCGCTCATACTTTTACGAGAGATTGAATTTCGGTTCCCTTTGATTATGGAATACCCAATACAAACCGCGTTTTTTCTGGCTTTGGCGCTCCTTGGAACACTCGGTTCCATCGTGGCGGCCACGGCGGAAGCCTCGCTTCTGGCCGTTCAGTCCCGTCGGCGGACCGATCCGGTCTGGACGCCGGACAATCCGCTGGTTCTCTCAATGCTGGATCAGGAAGATCGCTTCATGATCGCCTTACGGGCTTTTGATCTGTCGGCCCGGTTGACCGCCGTCCTGGCGCTGGTGATTGTGTTTCGGATTCTGTGGCCCATGACACCCGTGACGGGTTTTTTGGCGGCGGTGGCCATTTCCCTGGCCGTCTTCGTTATTTTCGCCGAGATCATCCCCAGCTCGCTCCCCGATGAATCCGCCTATACCATCGCCATGATCCTGGCGCCCTTCACGTATGCCATGGCCTTTGTCATGGCGCCGATCATCCCCCTGGCCCTGGCGTTGGACGAAAAGGTGTCGAATCAGGGAGACAACGGCCGATCCGGGGAAGACCGCGTGATTGAAAACGAAATGCGCTCCATGTTGCGCCTGGGCGAAATCGAAGGCGTCATCGAAGAAGATACGCGGGATATTATTGAAGGCATCTTTACCTTCGGCGACCGGGTGGCCGCGGATATTATGACGCCGCGCGTTTCGGTGTTCGCGCTGGACCGCTCGGAGCTCGAGGCGCCGGCGGCGCGCGAGGTGTTGCGGCGAAGCAGTTTTTCGCGCGCCCTGGTCTATGACGGCTCGATGGATAGCGTGTTGGGGATGCTGGATTGTAAACAGGCGCTGCTCCATACGGATCGGTCGCCCGCCGCGTTGATCGCCGAACCGCTCTATGCGCCGACCACCCGCCGACTGATCGACCTGCTGGCCGACATGAAACGCAGCCGGATTCATTTCGCCGTCATTCTGGATCAATACGGCAGCGCCGTGGGTGTGGTGACGATGGGCGACATGTTGGATGAAATCGTGGGCGAATTGGAAGAAGACGCCATGGGCGGCGAGTTAATCCGGCCGGGCAAAGACGGCGCCTATATGCTGTCCGGCCGTCTGGACATTGAGTCCCTCAATGATCGGTTGAATTTATCCATCAGTGAAGAAGTGGCCCATACGGTTTCCGGTTATATTGTGGAGAAGGTCGGTCATCATCCCGCGCCGGGCGACGAAGTGGTCGAAGAAGGATGGCGGTTGAAGGTCACGCGGATGGGACCGCGCCGGGTGGCCCAGGCGCGGTTGGAACTGTTGGCGCCGGAGGCTCCGGCCGAAACCGAGGGGACTCCGAACGGGAAAGCGAAGGGGGATCGCTAAGCCATGGAATTGCTTTTCATCCTGATTTTTTTGCTCTCCATTCTGGGCGCCTTTCTGTTTTCCGGCGTCGAGGCCGCTATGTTGGCGGTCAATCGAAAATTCCTGGCGTTCGAATTACGCGACGAATCGAAACCGGAACATGACGTGTTCCGGCTCGTGTCCGACGCCCGACACAAGCTGGCCGTCACGCTGATTGGTTTGACGTTGTGTGTCTGTCTGGGCGGAGGGACGTTGTTTCTGGCCTTGCGCTGGCTCTTGGATGACTGGCGCGCGGCGCGCGAGGTTTATGACGGATTCTGGCTGGACGGCGTGGCCCTGGCGCTGACGGTTCCCCTGGCGACAACGGCATATTTCCTGAGCGCGGAAATCCTGGCGCGCCCGCTCATTCGCCGACGGGCCGACGCGTACCTGGTTACCTTCGGCGGCCTGCTCCAATGGGCCGGGTGGGTGACGGCGCCGTGTCTGCGCCTCTTTACGCGCGCCGCGGACTGGGTGATCCGTCCCTTTGGCCTGCGCGCCGTGCCCGAACGCCCCATGTCCATGGGCGAAATCATGGAAATATTAAGTGACACGGCCGAGGACGATTCCCATTTCTGGACGGAACGGGATATGATCGAAGGGGCCATCGACCTGGAACAAAGCAGTGTGCGTGAAGTCATGCGGCCCCTGGTGGATGTGGTGGCCGTGCGCGAAACCGGCGCCACCATTGCCGCCGTGCTGGATCTGGCGCGGGTATATGGCTACTCACGCTTTCCCGTCTATCGCGGACGGGTCATCGACATGACCGCCTACGTGGATGTGCCGGCCATCCTGAAAGACGGACGGGAAGACGGGCCGCTGGCGCCGTTCATCCGCCCGGCCCTCATCGTCCCGGAAACCATGCGCATCGACGTGCTTTTGCGCCAGATGACAAACCGGCGCAAGCGATGCGCCATTGTGGTGGATGAATATGGTGGGTCCGTGGGCTGGGTGACGCGCGAAGATGTGTTGGAGGAAATCGTCGGCGACATCGCTGACAAAGACGCCGACGGAGAGCCGGGCTGGACCCGGGACGAGGACGGACGCTTTCTCGTGGACGCGCGCATGGACCTGGACGACCTGAACGAAGCCATCGGCGCCCAACTGGCCAAAGGGGATAACTACGATACCCTGGGCGGGTGGCTCTATCGGCATATCGGCTATGTCCCCGACGTCGGCGAAACGGTCGAGGAAGACGGCGTCAAAGTCGTCGTGAAAACGATGGACGGCCACCGCATCGTCACCGCCGAACTCGAACTGGAACAACCAACGGACAACCGGTGAAGGCCCCTCGCGCGGCCGAAGGTAAACGAAAGTATAAACCGCAGAAGGCGCCGCTCTCTGTGTTCGCTGTGACACTCTTGAAAATTTGAATTCGCTGACGGATGGCCGTCGGCGCCGTCACGTTTTTTGCGCGCTGCGCGGCAAAAACCGCGCCGGCGCCTCAGTCGCCTGTTTTCTGACCCAGGGCTCCGCTCCCTATCGGTCGCTCCACCCTGGGCTATTATGTGCCGCCCCTACCGGGGCTTGGCGGATGGTTGGCTCCTGGGACGCGGGCCTTATAGGGCATCGCCGCCGCCCCCCACAGTTCTCTGCGTCTTCGCGCCTTGGCGTTTGAAAAAGCAGCCATCGCGCCACGAGGTCATTTTCATCATTTGTTGTGTCCATTTATATGGACATGGGGAACTCGTTCGAAAATTTGAATCAGGCCTGGAGGTGGCATGGGCATCTTGCCCATGGGATGTGTCCCGGGCAGGCCGTCGGCGCCGACGGCCGTTGTTGAAAAAATGAGAAGGACCCTTCTCCCCCAGGTTACTCGGTTTCTTCACTTTCCGGGGGGGGGACTATTTTTTTCATGGCGGCCAGGGCTTGGTCGAATTTTTCCATTTGTCGGATTTTGTAGTCATAGGGGACTTCGCGTTGCTCGTCACAGCGACACATCTGGTCCTGTAACTGTTTCTTCAAGGCGGCCACCTCTTGACGCTCGAACTGGATGATCCGGTAGCGGTCGATATCCTTGGTCGAGGCGTTCATGCGCTCGGCATAATAGGCCAGGGCGTTGGGGCTGACGTCTTCGCTTTCGCTGATTTTCGAGATGCCGGTCAGGTGACTGGCGATTTGCATGATCAGCTGGTCGGCTTCTTCCGTGGGGCCTTCGTCGCCCGTGGCCGGCTCATAGTCCAGGAGTTTTTGATAGGCGCCTTCCGTTTCCCGCCGTTGCGTCCATCGCGCCATCACGGCATCGCAATGGCTGATTTCAAATCGAAGAATATCCTCGCGGCCGATTTCCTGTTTCGGGGTGGCGTGCATGGTTTTGCGATAGGCTTCGATGACCTGATCGGTGAGCGTGGCGCCTTTGAGGGCGTTGAATCGTTGCGCGGCCTGTTCAAAGATGACCGAATCGACGGCATCATACAAATCCCACCAGACCCAGTGGATGACGAGTTCGGAGAAACGACCCAGTTGGGGATCGAGGCGCTCGAAATACGAATGGAGGTCGAAGATGTGTGATTTTTTGTCCGGCGCTTCGTTCATGTCGTCCGAGGCGACGATCTGGAAGAACAGACTGCGCTCATCCTTCGGATTCATGAGGATGGCTTTGCGCTCTTCGTCCTCGGACAGGATGATGTCAGCAATAACGCGACTGACGCCACCGAAGGAGAATTTATTGGTCAAGGAACGGCGCAAATTGTCGATTTTTCGGAAGATGAGCCCGTCAATAGCGCCCTTTATGGCGGGATTGATTCGGACGGCCTCTTTGGCGTGGATGCGAAGATAATTGACGCTGTTCTCGCAAATCGACTCGATCCGCTGGATTTGTTTGGGAGTCAATGGCACGGGTTGCTTGCTCATGGGCTATCCTCCTGAAATGCCTTTGGCGCGCGCCGTCGGCCCTGCGCCCGCTCTTCATTTTAAGGATGGTAGGCCTGTCGAGGGATGGCTGTCAAGGATTCGCGGTGAAAGAGAGAGTTTTTTTTATGGAAAACGCTCCAACGGTCCCGAAAGACTGTTGGAGCGCGTGGGTAGATCTTCGATCCGACACAAGCGGGCGTCGCCCTCAGGCGTCACATGAACCGCAGCCCATGTCCCGCTCGTCGTCGGGTTCGGTATCCAACGGAGGGTCTTCCTCCTGATTCCGTGTCGTGTCCCGCTCTTCATCTCCCGGCGCCGCGGGATGGCCGCTCCACGGATTTTCCTGTTCAATGATCGTTTTCATCCACGCCACGTTGGGCGGCGTGATTTCATAGCGGATGCGGACCAGTTCCCGAATGGCCAGGACGGACGGCGAACACAGGATGCCGTCGCCGGGATAGATCACGCGCCAGTTGAAACTGCTGCCCAGCGATGGTGAGACAATCATGATACCGGACATGGTATGATGGAACACCACATCCACGGCGGCGCGGCGGGTCATGTCGTCATATTTGACCTGTTCGCGGTCCAGCGGGAGCGCCCGCCAGCCCTCGGGGCAATAATCGATTGTCTTTCGGAATCCCAGCAGCAGGTCCACCGGGTATTTGGTCGTCACAAATTCATCCGGAATTCGCGCTCGCAGGTTCTCCAGCTCCATGATTTGACGCTTCTTCATTATGCGGATCCTTAGATATGAATCGTTCCCTTTATAATCTTATCGGATAATTCAAGCCGAAGATGAGCGCATTTCTGGAAAAGAAATCCTTTTACAGGGGTATCTTCGAAACCCAACTGAAAACCTAATCCGCCAGGGCCGGGGAATCAAGCCATAATTGAAGCGCTTTTTTGCATTATTTTCCGTAGGCGCGCCGGAGGCGGAGACCGAGGCGTCGTTTGTGAACCATGAAAAAAAAGAAGGAAAAGCAGGGTCTTTGTCCGAATATCGTCTCCCAAGCCCCGGCGCGATTTTTGCCCCTGGTGGCGCATTTGAATTAATATGGTTCTGGCGCAAAGGGATCGCTTTCTCCTTTGCGCCAGGCGCTCGTAGCGTTTTTTCACACCCTGTTGAGGCGTGGTCTATGTCGGGAAGGTGAAGGGGCTGCCGGTTTGCCAATAGCCGCCACGGGCTTCGTCGCGATAACAGCGGAAGTCCACGCGGATCGCCCGCACACCGTCCACATCATAAGGCAGTTCCACGGCGGGCAGGGGCGCGGCCCGATAGATCGTCAGATGCCGGGAGGGGTCCGGGTCCGGCGCGCCATCCACCAGCCCCATCACGATCAACGTCTGGGCCAGTGTGGCCAGGGAGGTTCCCGGGGCGAGATCGGCGTAAAGGCTTCCGGCGGCTCCGATGGCGCCGGGCAGGATGCGCGTGAGCGTCTCCAGGTCCACCTGAGCCAGCGTCACTTCCAGCCGGCAGGCGCCGCCCGTCACAATGGAATCAACGGGCGTCCGTCCCCGGGTGTGATCATAGACTTCCACCACGCCCAAGGTTTGATAAAAGCCCACACGGCCGATGATTCGCTCCAGCGGCGCCACGCCGAAGAGCAACACACAAGGCCCGCGGTCTCCGAAGGGATTCATGGCGCCACCTCGCTTTCCGTCTGCCGACCCAATCGCGCCACATAGGCGGCCGTCCACTCATGGCGTCCCTGGCTGTCGCTTCCCAGATGGCGGGGCGCGCCGGGGGCGCTGAAGGAATGGGCCACCCAGGCCTCGCCTTCTGTCAGCACCGGCAGGCGATGTCCGGCGCACGCGCGACCGGTCAGGCATTGATGGACCGCCCAGGCTCGCTCCCGGGCGGTAAAATACGTCAGCCCTCGCGTCAGGACACCGAACCCCAGAGAGGTGACGTCCGCGAGGTCTCTTTCGGCGATTCGGTCCGCATCCCCGCGCCGATCGTCGTCTTCCAAAATCACAACACAGGCGTCCGCGCCTCCGCCGGGCCGGGCGCCGATGAAGAGATCCTCCCCCACCACGCCTCCTGTTTGATTGGCAATATACTGCGCCACTTCTTGAATCATGTCATCCCCTCCTCACATCATAGCGTCATCAGCCGATCCAGACCTTGATCAACCGCGTTTCGAAATCCCGGACTTCCTCAATGGCGACAATCGACCATTCCTGGCCGCGAACCACCAGACGATCCTCATGGGTCACGGAGCCATCCGCCAACCAGATCACGGCCAGGCTGGTTACCTCGCGCCCGCCGTTCGTCCGGATTCGCCGCGTTTTCATGTTAATGCGCGCCTTGAGCGTTTCAGCCGTCCGAGGCAGCGGTTCGCCCCAGGCGTCCGTTCCGTTCGACCGCAAGACGGTCACGTCGCTGTCGAGATACGTTTCCAACATGAATTCCCCTCCTTAAGGCTGCGCGTCGTCGCGCCAGATTCGGCCAGTCCGAATGCGGTCGCCGACCCGATAGTCTCTCAAAATCCCCATTGCCTGCGCACAGACGGGGATGCGTCCGGCCTCGCCTTCATACGTTTCCTCCACCACGCCGGCGCGGCGGACGCCCATGTCGCGCAGGCCCGTCCGCCGGTCCACGCCGTCGCCGTGTCGCAGCAGAAAGAGGGCCTGCTCGCAAACCGCTTCCGCCAAGGCCTCATTCGGCGGCGCCGGCAGAAGGAACCGCCCCGACGCGATCAGTTGGTTTTGCGCCGTTGTCAGGGCGGCCGTCTTGTCCACGGACGCGGTCCAGACATCCAAGGCCCCCAGCCGTGTCGCAAAATACGTGTCCGCCTCGGTCACCGTCACCCATAGCGCCATATCCTTTGTCTCCCTTCATGCTAAAAAATGCCGCGCGCGACGGACCGCGCCCTTTCCTCGCCCGGTCCCGCGACGGATCTGATCGTAGGGTCTTCGGCAAAAGGCGCAACGGTCCGTTTCGCCCCTTTGCGACCGATTCGGGACAACAGGTCACTTGATGTCTAGCCCCGTGAAGGTCGAGCAGATTGCTGGCGCGGTGGGTGTCGATCGTGGGGGCTCTCGGACGCGCCGGCTCCCCCTCCCGGCCTGTTGAAATTCATTTATCCGAAAAAGGGAAGGTTGGGGTTGCGCGCCCGTCGTGGATTTGCCATAATGCCAGCCATTCGCCGTTGCGCCGGATGTAGTAAGCGGCCCCCCGCCCAGCGCCTATCGCGCCATCCTTCGACGAGAGGCGAACACGAGTTTTTTTCTATTCCGTCAAAGGAGTCGATTTTCGATGCGATTTTCATTTCAGTTACACGAACGCCTGCGTCTGGCCGGCGTGTTTTCCCTGTTGTTCATAACCACGGTGGGCTGGGCTGCGGATTATCTGTCGCCGGAAGCGATCATTCCCTTCGGCGGCAATTTGATCGTTGCCGAAGCCACCGCCAATCGAATCGTCAGTCTGGATCCCGGCGTCGAGGGGTATCCGACGGTCCAGGTGGATCTGCCGGGTCGCCCCACGGGTCTGACCCTGGCCCGGGATGGGAAAACCCTCTATGTGACCGTGGACGCCGAGACGGGTCTGGTGTGCGCGGTGGACGTGGAAAGCCAGGCCATCCGCTCCATTCCGGTCGGGAATCGGCCCAAATCGCCGGTGGTGGGCCCCAAAGATACGATCCTCTATGTGTGCAATCAGTTCGACAATATGATCGTAGCCATTGACCTGATCGAAGGGCGAACGCTGGCTCAAATCGCCGTGCCCCGCGAGCCGATCGCGGCCGTCTTGTCAGCCGACGGCAAACACCTGTTTGTGGCCAATCACCTTCCGGCCGGCGCATCGGACGGGAGTTATGTTTCGGGCGCCATTTCGGTCATCGACACAACGGCCAACCGGGTCGTGAAAACCATTGATCTGCCGAACGGCTCGACCGACCTGATGGACATTTGCATCTCGCCGGACGGCGCGCATGTCTATGTGACCCATATCCTGGCTCGCTATCAATTGCCCACGACGCAGTTGGAACGTGGATGGATGAACACGAATGCCCTTACGATTATCGACGCCGGGGAGATCCAACGGATTAATACGGTCCTGCTGGACGATGTGGATCTGGGGGCGGCCAACCCCTGGGGGGTGACCTGTTCGCCGGACGGAAAGTATATTTGCGTGGCCCATGCGGGCGCGCAGGATGTCAGCATCATCGACCGCGCCGCCATGCACGACAAACTGGCCCGCGCGGCCAAGGGCGAACGCGTATCCGACGCCTCCTCGTCCGCCGAGGATGTGGTCAACGATCTGGCCTTTCTGGTCGGCGTCCGTCGGCGTTTGCCGGTGGCCGGCAACGGGCCGCGCGGCATCGCCGTTTTGAATGGCAAGGTTTATGTGACGGAATACTTCACCGATTCGCTGGGCGTCGTGGATCTCGATCCCGAAAGCGTCCATCGGCCCACATC
>JADFCT010000083.1 GCA_017161665.1 Candidatus Sumerlaeota bacterium | reverse complement strand
CCTCATGCGTCCCGACATGCTCGAGCTGGCCGCCGACGCCTCGTCGCTGGGCCTGCGCTGCACACTTTCGACCAACGGGACGCTTATCACAAAAGACATTGCCCGTGAAATCAAGCGCATCGGATTCTCGTATGTGGGCGTCAGTCTGGATGGGATCGGGGAGATCAACGACAAGTTCCGACACCACCCCGGCGCTTTTGAGAAGACACTCGTCGGCTTCCGCAATTGTGTCAACGTCGGCCAGCGTGTGGGCCTGCGCATGACCCTGACGAAACACAACGCCCGGGACATGCACCGGATCTTCGACTTCATTGAAGCCGAAGGCATCAACCGCGCCTGCTTCTACCACCTGGCCTACTCCGGTCGCGGTCAGGCTCTGGCGGCGGACGACCTGACCCACGAGGAAACCCGCCAGGCCATGGACATCATGATTGAACGCACGGCCGACTTTCACAAACGCGGCCTGGGCAAAGAAATCCTCACCGTCGATAACCATGTGGACGGGATCTATATTTATCTGAAACTCAAGGAAATCGATCCGGAACGGGCCGAACAGGTCATGGAACTCCTGACCTGGAACGGCGGCGGCATGTATTCGAGTGGCGTGGGCATCGGCGACATCGACTTCCAAGGCAATGTCCACCCCGATCAATTCTGGATGACCGAAAATCTGGGCAACGTCCGCGAACGCCCCTTCTCCGAAATCTGGATGGATGAAAGCCATCCGATCATGTACGGGCTCAAACATCGCCGCGAATCGATCAAAGGGCAATGTCGGCGTTGCAAGTGGTTCGACGCCTGCGGCGGCTCCCTGCGCGTTCGGGCCGCGGCGGCTTACGGCGACCCCAACGGATGGGATCCGGCCTGTTATCTGACCCTGGAGGAGCGGGGCATCACCGAACAGGACGTGGCGCAACTCAAAGCCAATGGCGATTGGTATGAGCCGTTGGAACGCAGCGAATCCTAGAAGGCCCAACGGGAAAAGGCTTCATACAAAAACGCCCGCCCGGGCTATGAAACAGAAAGCGCATCGGGGATGGCCAATTGACACAATAGATCGTCGTCGATTTCGTTGTTGTTTGCCAAAGCGCGTCAGTCGAATTGTTGTCTGAGGCTTGCTGTTTTGGCGAAACCACTGTCACGCAGGGCGTCACAGAGCGATCTTTGAGTGAATCCGGCAGGGATGTTTTTGTTCTTTATGCAGCGAGCCGCAACCCACATGCAGAAATCGGTTCATCAGCGCTTATTCTTTCAGGGGATTTCCGGCCGTAAAGACGGAACACCCGAAGCCACGGTTGCATTCCAGTTTTGCCATCCGCGGCTCCCGAGCCAACAGCGCGCACAGACAGCACAGAAAGGGATCGCCGTGGTGGTTTCTTTCGTTTCCCAATGGCGCCGCCGATGTGTTTTTACTTCACTCAAAACACTCACCGGCTTCGTACTCTTCAGGGGTTACCCCCTGAATCGTTCCCAAGGCCAGGGCGCGAAGAACCGTATCACAATAGGCGTCCAGGACTTCCATTTTCCAATAGGCGTCCATGAGACCGGTCCCCAAGGTCATGGCCCCGTGATGGGCCAGTAAAATCGAGGTGGCCTCCATAATATAGGGTTCCAGTGTTTCAACCAGTTTGGGCGTGCCGGCCCGACCGAATCGGGCCAACGGGACCGGGCCCATGTGAAATTCAATTTCAGGCAAAGCGCCCTGGGGCAGAGGGCGGCGGGCGATGGCAAAAGCCGTCGCGCTTCGAGGATGCGCATGGACCACCGCCTGGATATCCGGACGCTGGGCCAAAGCATACAGATGAATCCGTATTTCACTGGTCGTCTGCCGGCGCCCCTCAATCACCTGACCATCCGTATTGATCACCACCAGATCGTCGGGGGTCATGTGTCCCTTTGAAATCAGGGTGGGAGTGCAAAGAATCCGTTCTTCGTCCAGACGGCAAGAGATATTCCCACCATTGGCTTCCGTAAAACGCATTTCGTGACAGCGACGGCCGATTTCGCACATTAATTCGCGCTTGTCGTCTTCCGATAAATCGACTTCATCAAGGGGAGTGGACCAGTTTCGCATAAAAAAAAGCACCTGCCTGTGCGAGATAATTGAAAAGGGTATCTTACGGCGCCGAGTCCTTATCGAAACCGGCGCGAAAACCATTTGATTCAGGGAACCAGGATTTCTCGGTAGGATTCGGCATCCGAAGCGCTGAAGCAGCAAAAAAGGATCCGTTCCAGAGTCCCACGCTCCGCAAACGTCCGGACCTCGCGAATTGCAATATCCCGGGCGCGCTTGAAAGGAAACCCATACACTCCCGTGCTGATACACGGAAAGGCGATAGACTGAGCGCCTTGATCCTCAGCCAATCGCAGACTGGACGCGTAGCAACCAGCCAACAGCGCGTCTTCGTTGGTGTGGCCACCACGCCAGACAGGGCCGACGGCATGAACAATCCATTTCGCCTTCAAATTGAATCCAGGAGTGACGCAAGCCTGCCCGGTGGCGCAAAATCCTATTTCGCGACAGGCCGCCTGTAACGGTTCCGATCCGGCGGCCCGGTGAATCGCGCCGTCCACTCCCCCACCGCCGCGCAAGCCTTCGTTCGCCGCATTGACAATCACATCCACATCCAGTTGCGTAATATCGCCCTGGATGACTTCTATCCTTGCATTCATGGCGTTCCCTCTGTTGACGGCTTGACGGATTCCGGAGGGCCGCCTTCCCGATAGACAACCTCGGCGACAACCTCTCCCACCACTCGCAGACTTTCGGCCGAACATTGATCCGGCGTGTCAAGGACGGTATGCCAGGCGTCGTATTCGAAATCGATCAGATTCACATACGGAATGCCTCGATCAAGGAAGGGAATATGATCGTCCAGAATTTCGCTCCAGAATGTCTGAGAAAAATGTTCCGGATACCGCAGCATTCCAACTCGCCAGATCTTGAGGGTTTGGGCCCGGGCTTTCTGAAAGCTGGTCGGGTCCACACGAATACGCAAATTGCGGTCACCGATCATATCCAGATTGATCCCCCAGTCGATAGGCAGGTCGTTCGGCCAGTTTTCCGCGGCATGACGCGAGCCCAGACACCAGCCCACATCACTATACCGCTGCCCACCATCCTCCTGATCGAAAAGAACAAAGACAAAATCGGCTGGAGGGGGTTGCGTCTGAAACAGGCGCGCCAGTTCCATAAGCACGGCCACACCGGAGGCTGCGTCATTGGCGCCCGGAACGGGGAGGGACCGAGAGCGACGATTGGGGTCGCTGTCCGCATAAGGCCGACAGTCCCAGTGGGCTGACAAGGCCAGGCGAACGGTGGGTGTGGACGGGTTTTCCCTGTAAGCGAAAAGGTTGACCCCCTCAATCGTCTTGCCGCCCATCAGGAAAGGACGGCCCGGGAAGGTTTGCTTTCGGGTTTTGTATCCCATTTTCCGAAAGAAATCTTCCATCCAGTCCAGGCACTGTTTGTGGGCGGGCGATCCCGGAACGCGCGAACCGAAAGCCACCTGTTTTTTCAAATACCCAAAGGCCCGCTCGGCATCGAATCGTTTCCACGGCGCCTCCGATTTCAGCGGCGCCGTCCCGGAAGTCTCCGATCCCCAAGCGGGCCAAACACCGATGATCAGCAGCAACCCAATGACCAGCGCGCATCTATCCGTAAAGAGGTCGTGTACGTGTTTCATTGACCGACAATGATTCCTTCACCGGGCTGGACCCGTCGCACGGAAGACCGACGGGCTTCAGGCAAGGCCTGAATAAACAACTCAGGGTCGAGAGAGTTGCTGATAAAGCAATCGTAATGACAGGGAATGATAAGGTCTGGATCCACCAGTTCCACTAAACGCGCCGCGCCCTGTGGACCGGGATTCGCATGTTTATCATTAATGGGAACAATCAACAGGTCTGGACGTAAATCCCGAATGGATTCCAGCCGTTCTTGATAGGAATCCGGTTCTGCTTTGGTATCCCCCAAATGATAAATCACCACCCCTTCGACTTCGAGGATATACCCCAAGTGGGTGGTGGCGTTTTCCGGCTCGGTGTTTTCCGAATAAACCACCCGCACATTACAGGGCGGAATCTCCCCCTCCATTCCCACGGAGACCTGTTGAATCCGTGTCGGATCAATGCCCGCATCGACACATCGCAGATACCCCTCGGTGGGGGCGATGATCCGGCATTTCGGATTGCCCTCCATCAGAGGCTTTAATGTGTGGACATCGATATGATCCCGATGGTCATGCGTCAAGAAAATCAAATCCGCCGGCGTTTCCGCCGGCGAGGCCACGGGCTCGGGCAGTATATGATTCTCCGGTCGAACCACCCGTGACATAAAGGGGTCGATATGAATAATGTCGCCCTGCGGGGTTTTAATTACGGTATGGCTCTGCTCCAATCGAAAGACCGCCACGGTCTCGGACGGTGGCGTTATGGTTTCCAGTCGCTCCAAAAAAGTTGTCATATCTGACTCCTGTGATTCATCGGACAAAGATGCGTCCCTCGGGATCACGCTGTGTGCGGATGATGTTTCCCGCGCTCATGGTCCCATTGGTGGGCGCATACAGCATTTCACTCCGAACAACATAGTCCATGGGTGAATAATTCCCGATTTCATACGTTACGCCGTCCGGCCCTTTTGACATGAGCAGCCAATTCCCATATTTCAAAAACGCGTTCCGATTTCGGGTGAAGTGATCAATCGCCTGAAAGGGAATGGGGCGCCCTGCCTGTTCCCAGGCGATGGCCTGGTCCATGGTCAAAATGGCGAGATACGTGTAATAGGGTGTCACATAACCTTGGGCGTTGGACGTGACGAGATCGCGTGTGTCATGGGAAAAAGGGTCAATCAATTTCGCCTGGATAATATAGGCCAGCGGCGTGGTCAGTTCCAGTGGCACGGCGTTGCCCATCCCATCGTTTGGCGGAAAGGCGCCATAATCGATGGCATACGACTCCACGGCGTCGCCAATGGCCCGCAGATCGGAAAGGGCGCGCGCGACCTTGGCCCGCGTCTGCGCTTCCAAAAAATTCGGAATGGCTATCAACGCCAGAATCGCTATGATCGCAATGACTATCAGCAATTCGATCAAGGTAAAGGCTTTGACTTTCATCGTCCCGTCCTCCACGAATGCGCTAATCCTGAAACATTGCATTTGGATTATTATCGCGAATTCGCATGAGCGACTTTACCGGCCGCCTTCCGAGATGACAATCGCTAAAAAAACGCATCGCCATCCATCAGGGATTAATGATCACCTCAAACAGTTGGCGGGATGGCGACACTTTAGGGAAACGGTCTAACGCGCCCGGGTCCATGAACAAAACCGTTCCATCCAACGAACCGTTCGTCGTCTTCACTTTTCTCACAGCGCCCTGATAGGTGGGCGTCACTTCCATGGTATCCCGTTCCGCGGTGGCCCCGGCCATGAATCGTCCGTTTACTCCCGCGGCGCCAAATAAAGCCACAATATCCGATGCCCCACCCGAGGCGATCAGAAGCGTGTCCGTGGTTCCGGCGTCAGGCGCCCCCAAATGTCCCCCCAGAGACCACTTCCTTCCCGAATCACGATATTTGACGCTCTTGACGGATACCCTTTGGATCGCGCCACCCACCATCAGCCAGGTATGATTCAAATCACCGCCCTTGACTTGGATGGAAACGCCGTCGATTCTCGTCTCCATCCATGGGATGGCCAGGTCGGCGGCCAGCAACCGGACTTCTTTTCCAGATGCCCCCTTGAGCGAAAGAACCTGCCCCTTGGCGTTGATCTTTTTGAAGTCTCCCATTAAGAACTTCGGCCGAAGGCTTCCACCCGTGACCTTGATCTTCTTCACGGCGCCTGTTTCAAAATCCAGAGGCGTCGCCGCATCGTCGCAATAAACCGGCTCCCCCAGGATTCCGCCGGGATTCACATAATCCGTTCGTGCCGCGGCATCCCGCCACTTTTTGGATTGGGTGGTGATCGACTTGAAGTCACATCCCGGGGCGGACAATGTCTGAATTTGCGCGCCCAATAATTTGATTGTCGCCCCTTTGTTCAATGACGACCCATATAGGATGCGAACCGGATAAACCCCTTCCGCTTTGGGTTTAATGGTCAACTTTCCGACGGGCTGATCCGCGACAATACGGCGGATGGTTGATTTTTTCGCTGTCACCGTTTTGAAGAAACCTCCCGTCAACGCTTCAATCGGCGCCTCGCTGGTCAGCTTCCAGAGTCCGGCCGGAGCGTTCAACTCCCGGAGCCATGTCGGGGGGGAATCGCCAATCGCGACAATCTTCAACGTATCACGACTCGTCCCATTGGGGATATGAATCCCTTCCGTTGTAATGGAGAGATCATCGGATAAACGACCGTCTCTCTTATAGACGATTTTGTAGAATTGATCCCATTGATCCGGGTCCAGATAAACGACGGGCGTTGAAGTCGGACGCGGCGTGCAGGGCGTCTCGGCAGGCGTTGGCGTCATCGTGGGTGTTGCTGTCGGATCCGCTGGAGACGGTGTCGCCGTGGCCGAGGGGGTCGGGCTGGCGGAGGCGGACGGCACGGCAGAAGGTGTCGGCGTCGGTTCGATGGGCGTCGGTGTAATTATCGCCGTTGGTGTCGGTGTCGGTGTCGGTGTCGCTTCGATGGGTGTTGGCGTCGGCGTTGGCGTCGGCGTGGGTGTGGGTGTGGGTGTGGGTGTGGGTTCGATGGGCGTCGGCGTTGGCGTCGGCGTTGATGTGGGTTCGATGGGCGTCGGTGTGGCTACCGTCGTCGGTGTTGCGCTCGGTGTCGGTGTCGGGCTGAGCGTCGTCGTCGGTGTGGGTTCTACGGGTGTGGGGGTCGCTATCGGTGTGGGGGTCGTTATCGGTGTGGGGGTCGGCGCTTGTATCTCAATGGGGGCGGCGGCGAAGAGGCTGATCGCATAACCGTCCGCATGGCCAATTTGCCCAAGGGCGTCCACCGTTCCCGTTACGGTGTTTCCATTGACGGTCTGTTCTCCCTCCAGCCCGACCCATTCGGCGCCGTTCCATGTATGGATTCGCATGGCCGCCGGTTCCGACCCTTCCAGATCGTCGATCGGGAAGCTGGCGATACTGTTATTCGTGGTAAACTGAATGGTAATCGATGCGGGAACGGAAAGCGAAAGGCTCTGTTCCAACGACACCTGGACAAGACTCGCATTCTGCGGATGCTGCGCCAGCCAGGATTGGGTATAGGAAAAGGCTGGGGACAGCCCGATGTCTCCGGGATCACTCAATACCATTTCAACATTTCCGGTCACCGCTCCGGGCGGCGCCTGCAAGGCGTGCAACGAGTACACCCCGTTGGGGCCCACGTTCACGCGCCCTCCGGTCGAATCAATGCGCCCAAATCCGGTCGGTGAAATGGAGGCCAACCCGGCATTATCGCCCCAATCACCGGAGATCATCAGCGTATAGCTGGTCCCATAGCCAAACGCCCCCTGCGCGTCGAGGCTCTGTCGCGTCCGGACCAAGACGGTCCCCTCATACTCCCCGGAGAACCAGGAAAGCGTTTCATCGTCGCCCCCTGCGAAGGCGTCGTCACGATGGGCCACGGCCAGTGTAGGCGCCGTCCCGTGGAACAGGTCGATCGCGGCATCACAGCGGGGGCCCTGATCGGCGACCCGAACCGTATAGAACCGCTGTGGGGCCACATTGAAGGCGATCCAGTCCTCGTCGTTTGGATAACGGAAATTATGAGACTGAACCACTCCGCCGCTTGTGACGAAGTTCAACGTATGCAAACCGTCATCACCATAAAAGCGGTCATAGCGATCGTCCGCTCCGGCGGGACCATAAACGACAATCCTTGGCTCCGACCAGACGCCGGTCGGTTCCTGAGCGAACAAAACGAAACGCGCCGTCGCGGTCCTGTCGAACGGTTCGATTTCCAGTTCCCATCGGCTGCTCGCATCAATGAAGACCATTTCCTCACTAACCACATCGGAGGCGGCCCCTTCGGCCTTCGCCCCAAGGCGATGCGCGACCAACCGCTTCAGTCCCTTCGGCGCATAGATATGATCAGCCCACAACAGGGCTTCGGCGTCGTCACTCTCATTCGCAACGGCCACGTCGGCTCGCCCAACGATTGGACGGGGGGCGCTGTGGATGGAAGCGCCGCCAATCACCGTGGCGGCCGCCAGAAATCCATCCATCTTGCCGGAATGGCCGGAACCGTCATCATCCAAACCCGGATTTTGTCCTTCATTGGAAATGGCCCGCATCGCCTCCCGAGCGAGATGATGGGCCTGCCATACGGTTTCACCTTGAGTAACCGCATTAAAGAAAAACTGAGAATACGACACGGCGCTTTGGGCGGCGAACAGGGAAATACCGTTTGAGCCACTCGAACTGATGACAATTCGTTCCCGCCCCTGGGGCGCCGTCAACGTCTCAATCCAGTCCCCCGAACCGGCAAATTCAAGAATCACGATGATACGCGTGTCGATACGTTCCTGGAGGAGATCGAGCCAGACGTCGAGATCCTGGGCTGTAACGCTGTTTTCGACCACGCCACTTCCGTCAATATCAAATCCCCCGTCGGCTCCACCCGCTAGGAAAAGGGTCACCTGCTCGGCGGTGTCGATATCGGCCAGCGCATTCAGCAGGTTGGATCTACTGGGCAAGCCATCGACATGCGGATCGGTGGAGGCGCTGAGCAGAACCATATCCTCATCGGTCAACCAACGAGCCCGCCCGGTTTGATACACCGTTTCCGCGATGGCTTCATTCCACTCGGGGCTCGCCTGGTTATGGTATGCGCTGGCGGCGGCGACAACAATCAACCGCTCCCGAGCCTCGCCCTGCATGATGAAACTCTGTTTAGGAAGCGAAACGGCTTCATTTGAATCGACGGCAAAGACCTGGACAGCATACGCGCCAAAGTCTCCCAGGTCCGCCACAGGGATGACGGCTTCATAACGTTGCGTCGCCGTGGTCCAGGCCAGTTCAACGACCGGCAGATCCGTGACGGGGATGGATTCGGCGCGCCGGGCGGTCTGAACAAATCGGGGCGCCGACAGAGAGGCGCGAACCGATTGAATCGGGAACAGGGAGACCACGTCGGCCGCCCAGATCACCACGCTCGTCGTGGCGGATGTCACCCGTTGATTCGGCGATATTTTCCCAATAACCGGTTGATCGGCATCGGCAATCCCTTCAACGCCCAGAATAATGGTCTCCGCCAGCGCCCCGTCAACGCCTTCTTCCCAAGCGCCGTCCCCGGTATCGTCGAGTAAGGCCGTCTGGTAACTGCTCATGGCCAGTCGCGCCGTTTCAAAACCATCCTGGATCGTCGCCCCCCGATAGAGCGCCGAGAGGAAATGATTGGAAAAAGAAATCGCGCCTTCGGCCGAGAAAAACGCAGGCTGGTCCGCCGACGCCGAAGCGATCACCACACGATCACGACCGACCGGCGGCGCGCAGGACTCTACAAATCCACCGGACTGACAACAATCGACCACAACCGTAATGCGGAGGTCCGGCCGGATCTCCTGAAGCAGATCCAGCCACTGATCCACATCCGTCGCCAACAGCGACTCGGTTTCATTGCAGCGAATCGTGGCCCCCATCTCATTGATTTCGCCGTGGTCCACCAGATAGACAAACAACTCCGAGGCGTCAGCGGCCCAATTCGTCAGCGCGTTTTCCATTCCCATAACGGACGAAGCCATATCCACATCGTCGGTCAATCCGTTCCCATCCACATCCTGCTCCGGCTCGGGGTTGAGGTAGTAAATGTTGTCTTTTGCATAGCCCCGATACAACAACATTTCATAGGCCTGATTGGCCAGACGGTTCGTCGTCTCCCATAAAGAGTCACCTTCCTGCCGTCCTGCCAGAATCACAGCCTTCCCCGCGCCGGCCGACTGAGCCTCCGTCACAATGTTCAGATAATAATGCGCCTGTTCGCCATCGGGCGATTGATACCGCACGGTCACCAGCCCAGCAGTATTTCCTGCCAGGAAATGCCCACTGGCTTCATCAACGGCCGATCCCGTCAGGGCCCCATCCAGGATGCTCCAGGTTCCGCCATCAGCAAGGGGAGTGATATTTCCACCCAGGGACGGGACGGGCAGCCCCGTCACGGTTTGCGACAGCAGGGTGCGCATGGGTTTTTCGACCAGTAACCGGGGCGGATCGTTGAGGAGCAGTCCCACCCCGCCTCCCGCAACGCCAAACAGAACATCGGTATGATAATCGCCATTGATATCAGCCAGCGCGGGGACTCCGCTTTCCGATCCGGAAAGGGCGCTCCAATAAACAGGGGCGGAAAAAGCCAACGTCCTGGTGTCCATTCCCAATCGGACAAATGCGCCCTCCGCGCCGACCAGCGCCAAATCCAATATGGCATCCCCATTCAGATCACCCAGCGCAATCGTGGTGTTCGCCATGCGGCTGATCACATCCGGCGCGTCCACCGGCGCGCCCCAAATCGCCTGACTCGCGTCGCCTTCATTCACATACAAATGGAGCTGCCCCTCGCCGTCCCGATCGGTCCAGGCCAGCAATAAGTCCATATCACCGTCTGCATCCAAATCCCCAGGCGCGGGACAGACATTCTGCCCTGGAAGGGTCAGGCTCAGGCCGGTCTCTTCCTTGAAGGTCAATTCGTCCGGTGTTCCCATGTTGACCCAAAACCGAACCATCCCCTCCGGCGTCCCGACGACCAGGTCGGGCCAGATGTCACCATTCAGATCGATCGTTCGCGGGATGATTCCCGGCTCAATGATTCCAGCCACTTGTGTTTGGGCCAGTCGCCAGATGGGTCGGAACCTCGATCCCTCGTTTCGATAATAACGAATGCCCAGCCCCGTTCCGTTTTTCGCGTCATCGGAGGCCACAAGCATATCCAGATCCCCGTCTCCATCCATGTCGGCCAGGGCGGGCGCCGAATGGGAGCCGAAATCCAATTCCGCGAAACGGGCTTTCAAAGGGCCAAAGTCGATTTCGCTCCCATCGCCCCGGGGCGGTGGCGTCCAAATGGGCCCGGCCAGAGAACCGATCACCAGGTCCGGCACGCCGCGTCCCCTCAAATCCGCCAAAATGGGAACCGCGTTTTGAATGTTTGGATTCGAAACAATCCGTGTGGGAGATGTGAACAAAATCTCGCCCGGGAGGGAGCGGTTTCCATAATAAAACACATCACCATTGCCATCCCCGACCAACAGGTCCAGGCGACCATCTCCATTGAAGTCAGCAAAAGTCGGGGCGGCGGGACCGGACACCGATACTTCCGCCAGAGTCTCCGGCTGGAGGGACCAGACCGGCGCCAGCCCATCGACGGAAATATTTTCAAAGAATGAGAGGCCTCCATTCAGACCACCGACCAACAGATCCGGATCACCATCCCC
>JADFCT010000082.1 GCA_017161665.1 Candidatus Sumerlaeota bacterium | reverse complement strand
TGATAGTTCTAACTTATTGTATTATCATATTTTATCTATAAATTGAATTAAATCGGATATTTGATTCATTTTTGTGTCGCATATTCAATAGATAAATACGGATAGCGCCCTCTCGCCGGTAAATCCCTTTTTGATTCCCTGAATTAACCCTTGCGCCGGGCCGATGGGGGCTTAAAATGTTTTCCCTTTGTCAGGCTGCAAAGAAGGGAACGGCTGACGCCATCCTCTCAGTAAAAATAAATTAAACAGAATCGAAGTCAAAAGATGAAATCACACGAACTGCGCCAGGCTTATACGGATTATTTTGTCGCGCGAGATCACAAGCATGTGCCCTCGTCACCCGTTGTGCCAACGGATGATCCGACCATGCTGTTTTGCTCGGCGGGCATGGTTCAGTTCAAGCCGTTATATGCCGGTGATGTGGAGTTGCCCTATCGTCGCGCCACTTCGGTCCAGAAATGTCTTCGCGCCGGGGGAAAAGGGAGCGACCTGGAAAATGTAGGACGCACCTTGCGGCACCACACCTTCTTCGAGATGCTCGGCAATTTTTCATTTGGCGACTATTTCAAGCGCGAGGCCCTCGAATGGGGATGGGACTTCATATGGAACATAATGAAACTGCCCCCCAATCGCCTCTGGGCCACAACCTTTTATCAGGATGAGGAAGCGGCTGACATCCTCGAAAAGGAAATCGGTATTCCTCGCAACCGCATCATTCCTCTGGATGAAAAAGAGAATTTCTGGGGTCCGGCCGGCGACACGGGCGCCTGTGGTCCGTGTTCGGAAGTGATTTTCTTCATGGGCGACGACGAAGCGTTGGCCGAAGCCATCCGGACCACCGAGGACGGCCAACGGGGGCGTGATGAAATTGCCCGCCGCATTGTTGACGAGGGCGACCGTTATTTTGAAATATGGAACATGGTCTTTCCTCAGTTCGATCAACAACTCGACGGCTCACGCCCGCAACTGAAAAACCGCGGGATCGACACCGGCGCCGGTCTCGAACGGATGACCACCGCCATGCAGTTCCTCCAGTCCGGATTTGAGATCGATACACCATATAAGACGGACCTCTTGCGTCCCTTGGTAGATGCGGCCGCTTCGGTTTTGGACGTTGACTATGCGAATCCCGATGTCCAGCTCGGCTGTAACGCCGTGGCCGACCATATCCGCGCGCTGACCTTCGCCATGAGCGAAGGCATCGTCCCCGGCAACGAGGGACGGGGCTATGTCCTGCGGCGTATCCTGCGACGCGCCCTGCGATTCGCCTATCTCCTCGGCAAAGACAAGCCATTCATGGCCGACCTCGTTGATCCCGTCATCGATCAGATGGGTGGCGTGTATCCCGAGATCAAAGATTCGGCCAAGCATATTAAAAAGGTGATCCGCATTGAGGAAGAACAATTCATGCGCACCGTCGGACGGGGCTCGCAGATTCTGGACGGACTCATTGAAAAAGCCCGGCAAAACGGCTCCAACGCGATAGACGGCGAAGCGGCCTTTGATCTTCACGCCACGTATGGTTTTCCTGTGGATATGACCGAAGAAATCGCCAGCTATTCAGGAGTCAAGATCAACCGCCCCGAATATGCGACCGCCATGAAAAAACATCAGGAATTGGCGCGCGCGTCGTGGAAGGGCGCGGAACTGGCCCGCGAAGCCGAACTCCTGGACGATGTGTACGAAACGAACGGCGCCACGGATTTTACCGGTTATGACTATTTTGAGACGGACGCTGTCATTCTCGCAGCGATCCGCGACGGCGCTCGGGTGGACGGTCTCCAGACGGGCGATGAAGGCGTTATCATTCTGGATCACACGCCCTTCTATGCCGCTTCCGGCGGGCAGATCGGGGACATGGGAACCCTTACGGTGGGCGACGCGGTATTTGAGGTCGCCGATACGCAAAAAACGCCCAGCGCAATCCATCTCCATTACGGGAAAGTGGCGCGAGGCGTTCTCAACGTTGGGGATTCGGCGCTGGCGGCGATTGATGGACCGCGCCGACAGGCCATCATGCGCAATCATACGGCCACCCATATCATGCAGGCCGCGATGAAACGAATTCTGGGGTCCCATATTGCCCAACGGGGCTCGGAAGTGTCGCAAAACGCGTTTCGGTTCGACTTCACGCATCCTCAGGCGCTGACGGCCGATGAAATTGCGCAAATCGAGCATCAGGTCTCCGAGCAGATTTGCCGCGATCGGGATGTTCGTGTCGATGTAATGGCTCAGGAAGAGGCGCTCAAAACCGGCGCCATTGCGCCCTTTGGTGAAAAGTATGGCGCCCGCGTCCGCGTCGTGCGCGTCGGCGACTTCAGCATTGAGTTCTGTGGCGGTTCCCATTTGAAGCGATCCGGAGAAATCGGCGCTTTCGCCATTGTGGGTGAATCGTCCATCGCCGCCGGCACACGGCGCGTGGAGGGCCTGACCGGCCCCGCCGCCACAGCCTACATGGCCGCTCAGCGCGCCATCGTTCAGGACGTGACGGGGCGCCTGTCCGTCAAACCAGACGAAATTGCAGAACGGCTGGCCGCCATGCAGAAGGAAATCAAGACCCTGCGCAAAGATGCCAAGAAGCAACGACAACAGGCCGCGGCCGGGTCGGTGACCGATGTGGCCGGCGAGGCCAAAGTCATTGGCGAAGCCCGGTTCATCGCCCATCGTTTCGACGGCTTGCCGATGAATGATTTGCGCAACACGGCCGACGTGATCCGCGGAAAAGTGCCGAAGGCCGTGGCCATCCTGGCCTCCGTGGAAGACGGCAAGGTGTCTTTCCTGTGCATTGTGGACAAAGCCTTGACGGACAAGGTCAAAGCAGGTGATCTCGTGAAAATTGCCGCCACCCTATGTGGGGGAGGCGGCGGGGGCCGACCCGATATGGCTCAGGCGGGCGGGAAAGACTCCTCCAAGGTCCAGGAAGCGTTTCAGACCGTGGAGGCGAAGGTCACAGACGCGCTGGGGGGATAACGACTTACCAGTCCACCTGATCCGGCGCCAAGGGACGCTCGTTGCGCCGAAGGGACTCCACAGCGCCATCGCGAAGGGTAATGACGCGATGGCCCATTTGGGCGATGGATGGATTGTGCGTTATGATGACGATGGTCTTGTTCATCTGCCGATTCAGATCATACAGAATCTGCATGATTTGACGGGAGGCTTCTGTGTCCAGCGCGCCGGTCGGTTCGTCGCACAGCAGGAAACGGGGGCGTCCGGCCAGGGCCCGGGCGATCGCCACTCGCTGTTGCTGTCCCCCGCTCAATTGTGAGGGGAAGTGATGAGCCCGATCTTCCAGTCCCACCAAGGCCAGCGTTTCCATGGGCGCCAGGGGATCGGGGACAATCTCCGTCGCAACCTCAATATTTTCCAGCGCCGTGAGGGAGGGGATCAGGTTGAAGAACTGAAACACAAAGCCAATCTGTTCGCGTCGATAGCGAGTCAATTCGCGCCCGCCCGCTTGCGCCAACTCGATCGCACGCGTACTTTTTGTGTTCCGATCAAAAAAGGTGGCCGTCCCGTTGGAAGGCGCATCCATCCCACCGATAATATTGAGGAGTGTGCTTTTCCCCGAGCCGCTGGGACCTTGGACAATCAGAATTTCTCCGTCGTAAATATCCAGCGTCACGTCCCGCAAGGCGTGTACCGCCACCTCACCCATTTGATATACCTTCGCAACGGACCGGGCGGAAAACAGGACAGTTGTTTCCTCGAGGACCCTTCCTCGTGAGGCTGTCGAATGGGTGGGAGGGAGCATTGGGCCGAATTGCCTTGAAGGTTCCTAACTCATTTCCAGCATTTTCTCGATGGGCTTGAGCGCGCGGAGGCGGATGTCTTCGGGCACGGTGATTTCCGGCTCGCCATTCTTCATGCAGAGATACAGTTTTTCCATCGTGTTCAGCCGCATATAGCGACATTTGTTACACGCGCACTCGCCCTGCTCATCCACGGGCCCTTCGAGGAAGGTCTTGGTCGGACAACGCTTTTTCATCTCGTGAATCACACCGGGCTCCGTAATGACGATAAATTCGGTCGCCGGGTTTTCCTCCACATGGCGGATGAGCGCTGTTGTGGAACCCACGAAATCGGCAATGGCCAGCAAGTGATCTTCACACTCGGGGTGGGCAATGATGCGGGCATTGGGGTATTGCTCTTTGAGCGCCAATACCTCCTGGCGTGAAAACTGAACATGGACTTCACAAACGCCAGGCCACAGAACCATGGGGCGCTTGCATTGCTGGGCGATGTAGGCGCCCAGGTTCTTGTCGGGCGCGAAGATGATCTTCTGATCCGCAGGAAGTTGGGCCAGAATTTTCTCAGCGTTGGCGGAGGTGACGATAATATCACTCTCCGCCTTCGCCTCAGCACTGCTGTTGACATACATCAAAACAATATGGTCCGGATAGTCCGCCTTGAACTCGCGGAGTTCATCCGCCGGGCAGGCCTCAGCCAGCGAACAACCCGCTTCGAGATCCGGAAGGATGACCTTTTTGTCAGGACTCAGGATCTTGGCCGTTTCGGCCATAAAATGAACCCCGGCGAAGACGATCACCTCGGCGTCCGTGGCGGCTGCCTGGCGCGACAACCCCAGGCTGTCCCCCACATAGTCGGCAATATCCTGTATCGCGTCTTCCTGATAATAATGCGCCAGAATGACGGCATTCATCTCCTTGCGCATCCGATTGATTTCCGCAACATAATCGATCGCGGAATCTTGTGTGGCGGAATCGCTCATCATTCCCTCCCTCGGAGTCTTCTCAGAGACGCCTTTACTTCATCATGCACATGAGTTCCGCTTCCGTGGCCATGTCACCATTCACTTTGGCCGTGGCTTTGACGCGCGCGATGCCCCGCCGTTCACTCAGCACCTCCACCCGCATATCCAGCCGGGACCCCGGTGTGACCATGGCCCGGAATTTGGCCTTATCGATACCCATGAAGAGCGGGGTCTTGCTCTTCGCCTCGTCGCCAAGTTCCAGGCACATATAGACACAACCCAGTTGCGCCATCGCCTCAATAATCAAAACCCCGGGCATAATGGGCCTTCCTGGGAAATGCCCCTGAAAGAAAGGCTCATTCATGGTGACCATCTTGTAGCCTTCAATCCATTGACCAGCCTCGTAGCCCGTCACCCGATCCAACAGCAGGAAAGGGTAGCGGTGGGGGATCATCTCAGCGATTTTTTGAATATCCAGTTCCATAGGTTGTTCATCCTTAGTATCGTTCTGCGCCTGTCGGCGCGTTATCGGACCCCTGTCGCGCGCCTTAGAAACTGGGGGCGCTCTCTGCGGTCTGAATGGGTTGAAACATGGCAATGGCGTCCATTTCAACCAGGCAGTTATAGGGCAGGCGGGAAACTTCCACACACGCTCTGGCCGGCGGATCAATGACGAAATGCTTCGCATACACTTCATTCATGGCTTTGAAGTGTTCCAAATCTTTCAGATAGATGGTGACTTTGACAATATGCCCCATCGTGGCCCCCGCCGCCTCAATCAGAAATCGGATGTTCTTAAGGACCTGTTCGGTCTGGCTCTCAATATCCGTGCCCGCCAGTTTCTTGGTTTCCATATTAATGGGAATCTGGCCGGAAATAAAAATCATGTTTCCCGCCTTGAGACCCGGACTATAGGGGCCAACGGGCGGGGGCGCCAGAGGCGAGGTGATTGGAAAGAAATTCGGCATGACAAGATTCTCCCGTCATTTTCGACATGGACGCTGCTGATGATGCGAACATCATTGTCCCCAAGGCCGGCCATGTCAAGGGCCGGGAGCGGAGAGGACACCGATTCCCGCAACGCTGAGATGTAACTTGCGCGCCGGAGACTCTTAAGCCAAAAAAGACACACACCCAAAGTCATTGATTTCGACAGCGCGGAATGACGGGGCCGGTCTTGCCCCTCCCGTTTACGCGGCGCGCCTTTTGCACGGAGTGCTATCTATGAATAAAACCAAAGCGGATGTCTTGACCGAGGAGGAATTCGCCTCTTTCAATCCCGCGCCGCGTACGTTTTCCGGCATCGAGGAATACGTCAAGCGCGCCAAGCGCCCTCAAGGTGAAACGCCGATCCTGGATTGGGGATGCGGTAAAGGACGGGCCGTGCTCTGGTTGCGTGAGCGGGGGTATCAGGCCTTCGGAGTAGATATCGACCCCAAACCCATTGAAAGCGGGCGACCTCTGTTCCGTCAAAAGGGCCATGACGATTTGTGCCTTCATCGAATGGACGAAAATGGCCGGACCCAATATCCGGATGCGTACTTCTATTATATTTTTTCCAATCAGGTTCTGGAGCATGTAAGCGAACTGGAAAACATGGCGGGCGAGTTATATCGAATCATGGCGCCCGGCGGCGAAGGACTTCACATTTACCCCGCCCATCGCCGTATTGTTGAAGTGCACTTGTTCATGCCTCTCGTCCATTGGCTCCCTAAAAATGCGTTACGGAAGAGGTTGATTGGCTTCTTTGTGCGCATCGGTAAAGAGCCTCGGTGGATTGGTCTGGAAGGGAAAACGAGAAACCAGAAAACGGAGACATACTTCCACTACAGCACAGAAAGGACCTTCTATCGTTCGCCCGGAAAAGTGCGCAACGCCTTCGAAAACGCGGGATTTGATGTGAAATTGGTCACCATCGACAATCCCCTGCTGGCGAAGTTCAAACTGCTGGCGTTTTTGGGACGTTGCCCCCTGACTCGGCCCGTTATTCAGTATCTGCTCCATACATTCCGAACGGTGGAACTGCTTATTCGGAAACCCTCGCCGTCGTCGGAACGCCTTCAGCCCACTCCCCCACCTCGCCCTCCCATTTCCCGATGAGCAATGTGCCACAGGAATCTCCCCAGACATTGATCATGGTGCGAAGCATGTCCAGAACCCGATCGACAGCCAAAACCAGGCCAACGCCTTCGAGGGGCAGCCCCACGGCCTTCAGGATGATACTCATCATCACCAGACCGGCCATGGGAACGGCTGCCGTCCCCACAGAAGCCAGTAAGGCGGTGATAAGGATGGTGAACTGACTGGCGAAATTCATGGGAATGCCATAGGCTTGGGCGATGAAGAGTACGGCGACTCCCTGATAAAGCGCCGTGCCATCCATGTTGACCGTGGCGCCCAGGGGGATTACAAAACTGGAGATCCGATTGGAAACCCTGGCGTTGGATTCGATACATTCCAGCGTCAGAGGCAGGGCGACGCTCGACGAGGCCGTGGAAAAGGCCGTCAACAAAGAAGCGCTCATGTGCTTGGCAAAGGTCAGAGGATTGACCCGGGCCAGAAAGAATAAAATCAAAGGCATGGTTACACAGGCATGAATGCCCAGCCCCAACACGACCGTCAAGGCATACCGGCCCAAGGGAACCAGGGCGCTGAATCCGGTTTCCGCCATAATTTTGGCCAGATAGCCCCAAATCCCAATAGGCGCAAAAAGAAACACAATATGGGTGACCCGCATCATCACATGGAAGGCCCCGGTGATTACGTTTTCAAGCGTCTCGCGGGAAGAACTCGGGGGCAACTGCGCAATACCAATACCAAAAAAAACACAAAAGATGATGATCGGCAGCATCTCGCCTTCAGCCGCCGCGGCAATGATGTTTGTTGGGATCATGCGCCGGAAAACATCCAACAATCCTCCCGGCTCGGTTGAAATTTCGGGCGCTTCAACGGCCAACCCCAGATCCACACCGACCCCCGGCTGAATGAGATTGACGAGGATCATCCCTGTCGTTATGGCCAGGGTGGTGGTACAGGCATAGTACAATAAGGTTTTGATTCCCAGGCGCCCCAGATTTTCCGCCGTCCCGACACCGAACATCCCTGAAACAATGGACGTAAAAACCAGCGGGACGATAATCATTTGCAGCATTCGGGTAAATATTTCGGCAGCAAATACGGCGACACCGATAACAACCGTCCCCTTGAAAGCCACACCCGACAAGGCGCCGACGACCACAGCGGCCAGGATTAACAGGGTCAGTGTATGTTTTTTCATTCCATCGTCCTTCATGTGCCCTATGGGGCGTTGAAGCGGCTGCGGAGAAATTAATCGTCCATATCCTGAGACAGAATTTTCGCAATCGCCTCTGTCAATTCATCCATGGCCGCCTCTGTTCGAGTAATCAGATCCGCGGCTTCGTCCCAACGCTCCTCGCGCATGGCGCGTTCCAGGCCCTCGGCGGCCAGCCGGGTTTTTTCACCGCCAATATTGGCCGAAATGCCTTTGAGCGAATGGGCGTTGAGGACCAAGTCCTCCAGGTTCCGCTCCCCATAGGCTTTCCGGATGGATTCGAGTTTAGCCGGTCCGTTGTTCAGGAACATGGACAAAAGGGTGCGGAACAGTTTTTCATTGTCATTGAACCGACGCAAGGCGCCGTCTCGATCCAAGGTCACGGCATGAGTCAATGATTTTTCCACCATCCCTTCCTTGGCCTCCGGCATACTCAGGAGTGGCTTGCCCTCCATCACCCGTTTGATGACCAGGTCCAACTCCGAAAAATTAACGGGCTTGGAGATATAATCCGTCATGCCGACTTGCAGGAAACGCTCTCGGTCGCCTTTCAGGGCATGAGCCGTCATGGCAATGATCGGCACGTCGTGATCCAGACAGCCAGAGGTCTTGTCCCGGATGCGCACCGTGGTCTGAACCCCGTCCATCTCGGGCATCTCAATATCCATGAGGACCAGATCAAATCGCTCCCGACACAACGTTTGATAGCCTTCGCGACCATTGGACGCAATGAGGACCTGATGCCCTCTCTCCTCCATATACGTTTGGGCCACCTGCTGATTGACTTCATTATCCTCCACCAGCAAGACGCGTAACCGCGGCAGGGAGACTTCATCTTCTTCCGGTTCGTCTTTTTCGTCCATGGGACGAATCCGGCTTTCGTCGCCCGGCTCCAGCAGCAGGGTGAAACAGAACGAACTGCCCTGGCCCAGGATGCTTTCGACCCAGATCGTCCCGCCCATCATCTCCACCAGCCCACGGCAGATGGTCAGCCCCAATCCCGACCCCCCATACCGGCGCGTCGTTGTGGGATCCGCCTGCGAAAAGGAATCAAAAATCGCTTCTTGCTTGTCAGGGGCGATGCCGATTCCCGTATCTCGGACAACACACAAAATCTTAATGGGGCGATTATCGTCCTCGGCCTTGTCTTCGTGACCGGGCAGGGGCGTTTCGGCCATGCCGACCTGAATTTCGCATTCCCCTTTTTCGGTGAATTTCAACGCATTGCCCAAGAGATTGAACAGAATTTGCCGGATCCGGTTCGCGTCCCCCCGAAGGGCTTTCGGAACCCGCTGATCCAGCGTCATATACAGACGCAGATCTTTTTTCTCGGCCAGCGTGGACAAGGTATGCAGTACTTGCTGGACGATTTGACGAATGTCGAGATCCACTTTATCCAGACGGAGTTTTCCGGCCTCGATCCGGGAAAAGTCTAAAATATCGTTGATGATTTCCAGCAGATGGATAGCCGACGATTTCGCCGTACGGATATATTCGCGTTGGCGTGGGTCCAGGTCCGTTCTCAAGGCCAAGTCGGTCATGCCGATCACGCCGTTCATGGGGGTTCGGATTTCATGGCTCATACTGGCCAGGAATTGACTCTTGGCTTTGTTGGCCTGTTCAGCGGCTTCTTTGGCCTCGCGCAGGTTTCTTTCCGTTTCCCGTCGCCGAATGGCGGATACAAATATTTCAGCGACCACACGCATTAAACTGATATCGCGCTTGGGCCATTGCTTCTGTTCGCGGATACCGGCAAAACCCAGGATGCCGATGGGCCGGGCGTGATGAATCAGAGGCACCACCGCAAGCGATTTAATACCGGCGTCTTTCAGCGCCTTCTGTTCGGATTTGGCCCCCTGCGGCATGGCGTCCACATCCGAGATGATGATATTTTTCAATTGTTCGATTCGTCTGCCAAAATAAGACCAGCGCAACGAAAACTGATGGGGTTGGGCGGAGTGAATCGGGACCACCCCGGCGGCCCACCAGGCGTTGCCGGACTCCAGCGTTTCGCCATCCTCATCAATCATATTCAGGAAGCACCAGTCGGCATCCACACATTCCCCGATGGTGCGCAGCGCTTCGTTCAGGCCTTCTTCCAGGCGGACCGTGGGCAAATTAAGGAACTTCGAAGACACTTGCACCAGCGCCTCTTCCAGACGCAGGCGGTGAATCAGGGCCTCTTCCGCATGTTTGTTCTTCGTGACATCCACGCCGATGGACAGGATTTCCACTGCCGGTCCCGCATAATCCATGATGGGTTTATGGCTCCAGGCAATCCAGGCGTGGCGACCGTTCTGAAGCACTGATTCCGTTTCGTGTGTAATGGGCGCCTCCGGATTATTGACTTTCCCTTCCAGCATCACTTGAATATCCGGCCCCTGCATGGTCGCTTCGGACCACAAGGCCCCGCCAATGTCAGCGCCGATGATCTCTTCCTTGGCATAACCGAAAAACCGCAAGCCAAATTCATTCAGAAAGGTAATCTCGCCGGATGGTTTCCAGCGGACGACAATACTGTTCGCCGATTGGACGAGTTCGCGATATTGCCGCTCGCTGCGTTGCAGGGCTTCCTCCGTCCGCCGGCGTTCCGTAATGTCATGGCCAAAAATGGCCACCCGCTCGGGTTTACCTTCCGTATTAAAGACCGGGTACATGGAAACATCAACGATCTGTCCCTCATACTCATCTTCAAAACGGAGTGGCTTGCCGGTCTGCCCAACTTCCCGCGCCCGGGCCAACCGCCGTTCTCCCGCCGGCCCACGAAGAATATCGGTTAATTGACGACCAATCATCGCGTCAATCGTCGTATCGAAGCGGAGCGCCGACGTCTGATTGGCCTGCGCCACTCGTCCGTCCAGATCAACCAGGAACGCGGCGTCAATGGTCGCGTTCATCAAGGCCATGGCCGTCGCTTCGCTTTCACTCAGCGCGATTCGGGAACGATCCAGGATCTCCAGCATTTTGTTGATGGAGCGCCCCAGGGCCGACAATTCGTCGTTACCGCTGATGGCCACCCGGCGCGACATGTCCCCGCTGCCGGCAATGTCGCGGGTGGCCCGCATGAGTTGGGAAATCCGGGATAGCACCTGTGTTTTTACTAAAAAATGAATGGCGCCGCCAAAAACACAGGCGGAAGCGAATATCAAAAGCCCCAACAGACGTCGGCTGGTTACCTGGGCCTGCCGAATCTGATCCTGGGCCGCCTTAATGTCCAGATGATCAAAAACATGCGACACAATGGCGCTTGAAAGCGTATAGGCGAAAACCAGCAGACAAACGGAAACAATCAGGATAATCAAAAACGTTTTGCGTTGAAGCGACATCGTTTCGGCCTCAAAAACGAAATCGGGAAAAATCCCGGGAGTGGAAAAGAACCGTGGTCAGACGAGCAAAAGAGAGCGGGAAATCAGCCGTGCCGAAGGTCTTTGAGCGCGTTGCCCACCTCTCATCACATGGGCAGGATAGGCC
>JADFCT010000081.1 GCA_017161665.1 Candidatus Sumerlaeota bacterium | reverse complement strand
GAAGTCACCAATGAAGCGGCGCTCAATGAATTGAAGGATTCCAAACAGCAAGCGCTATACCGTGAGGAAATGCTCAAGATCCTGCCCACTTATAGCGCGGCAGAGTTGCTGACAATGGCCGGGAAGTTCAAACTCAAGCGCGACATCCTGCGCCTGACCAACGCCATGTTGACTCAGGGCGGCGCGCGCGCTGTTTATTTCGAAGAGTTCTATTTCAGAAAAGACTGACATGGGGGGATGGGTGTGGAGATGGTTCTATGACGATTTGTTTCTGTCATGCCTTGCCGGAATCCGAGGCGGCCGAACTGCGGTCGGTTCTGGCGGCGCGTGACCCGGAGGTGGTGGAGTGGGTGACGCGTTCGGCGACGGGCGCCGGCTTCGAGCGGCCGGGCGACATCCTGATTAATGACCACACCGATTTTATCAGTTATCTGTTCCACGAGATTGAGCGCCATCGGCCCGCGCTGATGGTTGTGGCCGGGTGTGACGGACTGGACGCGCAAGAAGCCCTCTCTCTGATGGCGGAACTCAAGGAAGTGCCGTTGATCAATCTTTTTTCCGGCGATCCCTGGCAATATGCCGAACCTTATCGGATTCTGGATGGGCAATGGACGCACTATGGCGTTCGCGACCCCTCAATGGCTGAGCGAATGCGGCGCGAGGGATGTGAGCGAGTTTTTTCAACCGCATCCGACGGCGGGGGGATGGCCGAAGCGGTGGGGGGCTATGTGGATCAAATGATTCGCCCGTCTCTTGTGCGATCGGCCTTGGCGCCGGGACGGCTGACGGAGGCCCCCCTGTCTCCGACGCGGCGGGCCAATCTGATGATCTGCGCCTGGGTTTTTTATCAGGAAGAGAACCTGCCGCTGTGCGACGCCTTTTTGGCCAAGGCGCGCGAGGCCTGGGGGCCGGGGCCTTTTGATGTCATCGCCTTTGCCGAGGAACTGCTGGGCCTGGGTCTCCATGAAAGCGCGCTGTTTCTTCTGGATGAAGCGGTGGCCGAACGGCCCACGGCCGAAGTCTGCATGGCGGCGGGGCGTTTGGCGCAGAGTCTGGGGCTTTATGTGGAGGCCTCACATTATGCGACGCGGGCGCTGGCGATTGACGTCTCGACGCCGGGCGCCGGGGAACTGTTGGAGTCGAGTTTGTCGATGATTTAACCCTTGGGGGCGCGGCCGGTTCGGAACGCCGCCGTGGGTCCGAGGAAAAGCGACTGAGGCGCCGGCGGCCCGCCCGGGACAAATCCATGGGCAAGATGCCCATGCCACCTCCAGGCCTGATTCAAATTTTCGAACGAGTTTGTCCATGTCCATCAAGATGGACACAATAAATGATGAAAATGACCTCGTGGCGCGGTGGAATCTTTTTAGATCATTTCTTTAAGTTATGTAACCTCATGGCTTCCGTCATCTTTTTTTTTGAACCATGAAGAATAGAAGGAAAAGAAGATGGTTGCGCTGATCGCCAAGGCGCGATGACGCAAAGCACGCGGGGGGTGGCGCGGCGAACAAATAAGGCCCGCGCCCAAAAGACCAAACAGATGCCAAGCCCCTGGAAGGGGCACAACATAACAGCCCAGGGCAAGGCCCTGGGGTAAGGGTGGCATCATTGAGGCGCCGGCGCGATTTTTGCCGCGCAGCGAGCAAAAAGCGTGACGGCGCCGACGGCCATCCGTCTGCGAATCCAAATATTCGAGCGAGTTCCCCAAGTCCATCAAAATGGACACAACAAATGATGAAAATGACGACGAGGCCTGGCGCGGTGGAATCTGTTTTTTTTGAACCATGAAGAATAGAAGGAAAAGAAAATGGTTGCGCTGATCGCCAAGGCGCGATGACTTCTTTTTCAAACGCCAAGGCGCAAAGGCGCGACGACGCAAAGAACTGTGGGGCAGGGCGCCGCTGTCGGATAAGGCTCGCGCCCCAGAAGCCAAACATCCGCCAAGCCCCGAAGGTGGCGGCACATAATAGCCCTGGGTGGGGCCAATAGAAACTGAGGCGCCGGCGCGATTTTTGCCGCGCAGCGCGCAAAAAGCGTGACGGCGCCGAGAGCCGTCCACCAGCAACTCGAAATTTTCGAGCGAGGTAGCGGGGGCTGGAGAAAGAGAAAACAGGGTCCAGGGACATTAAGTCCCTGGCAAGGGGGGTGGGGGACAGCGTCCCCCATGAGCCGTTGATCGGTCTTGCAACCATCTGAACGATCACGATTTTAAAATATCAAAAGAGTCTGAATGTCTCCGCCAAACCACATTCTCCTGATGGGCGTGGGGCCGTTGCCTCCGGAGGCGCCGGCGCGGTTGTTTGCGCCGGGGCTGCGGGTGTGGGCTTTTGCCGAGGGATTGGCGGGGCGCGGACATCGGGTGACGGTTCTGGAGGGGGGATTTGGAGATTCCACAGAGGGGGCGGGGGAATTTGAGCGATTGGCGCCCTTTGACTCGGCGCCGGAGGTGGAGGTCTGGCGCGGACCGGTGAATCCGGATGCGGTGGCCGCTTTTGCCCGGGAGTTGAATGCGCGGGAGGCCTTCGACGCCGTGGTGGCCACGACGGACGTGATGTGTGTGGCGGCGGCGCGGGGGGACTGGGCGTGTCCGGTCTGGATGGATTTCTTCGGTCATCCCATGGCCGAGCGGCAGATGCTGGCGCGCCTCCACGATTCAGACGCCGGATTGATGGATCAATGGCGCTTTGTGGCCGAGGCTTTGCTGAAAGGCGATCGCTTTTCCGCATGTTCCGCCCCCCAGCGACGGGCCTTGCTGGGCGAGCTGGCCTTATGCGGGCGCCTGGGGCCGGGAACGGATGGCGATTCCCTGGTTTCGACCGTGCGACAGCCGATTCCCTCTCTGGATCTGACGCCCGATGGTCCGGCGGCCCGGGGGCGCGTCACGCCGGACGACGCTTTTATGGTGCTCTGGACGGGGGGCTATAACACCTGGACCGATGTGGACACTCTCTATGAGGGGCTGATTCTGGCCATGGCGCAGGCGCCCGACTTGCATTATGTCTCCACGGGCGGCGCCATTGCGGGCCATGACGACAAGACCTTTGAGCGTTTTCGGAGCCGAATCGACTCCTCCCCCTTTCGAGAGCGTTTTCATCTCGTGGGGTGGGTCCCTTTGGGCGACGTAAAGAACTACTATGCCGAGGCCGACGTGGCGGTCAATATTGACACGGATTCGGTGGAAGGGCGATTGGGGACGCGCAATCGGATTGTGGAGTGGATTCTGGCCGGGACGCCCGTGACGACAACGTTATTAAGCGAGATCGGGCGGGATCTGAACTGCGAAAACGCCATCGAACCCTTTGCCTTCGGCGATGCGAAGGGCTTGGCCGAGGCCTTCTTGAGGCTTCGGAAGGACCGCGCGCGCGGCCGGGCTCAGAATCATCGCGCCCGGGCCTATCTGGATCGGTACTATCGACCGGAACAGGCCCTGGCGCCCCTGTTGAGTTGGGCCGAGGCCCCCGGTTTGCCCCCCCCTGCCGAAAGAAGGGGGAGGGTTGACGATATAGCACGAATCTTGCATGAATCCGCTTGCCCGGCAGGGCAGGGCCGTCTATCGTTTTTGGCTCGGGTTTTGGGTTTCTCCGGGCGGTTTCTCCGGCGGTTCGGGCGATAGCCGTCGTCGTCGAAGCGATGCGGCACGAAAGGGACCGGGACCGTGGATTCTTGAAAGATCGTCTGTGGCGCCGCCGGACCATATTCCGGTTGACACACGGCCCGCTACCGGGCGTAAAATGGAGACGCAAGTGGGGAGCCCACGCGGTGGGCATTCTTTTGCATGGGGGTATATTTATCATGCTAAATTATAACTTCAGAGGCTTGGCGTTTGCGCTGGCTCTGGTGATGAGTGTAATGATGATGGCTCACGTCGCCGCCCAGATGGGTGGCCTCGCGGAAATGGATGCGGTGTCCCAGGGATTGAACACCCTGAACGCCCAGAATCCCCAAGGCGGTGAGGTTCCGCCGCCGCCACCGCCACCCATCACAGAGGAAGACGCCACCACCTTACCGCCCGTTGTGGATGACATGATGAACGACAACGGCGACGAGGACGAACCAGGCGCCACCGACGAGGAAACCCAGAAAGTCGTTTCCGGCAAACGGGTGTATGGTGTCCTGTTTCCCAGTCTGATGCTCGATGACGCCCGCGTCATTGAAGTGCCCATCTCCCAGGTGGACGGGAATTATTATGACGACGGGACCCATGGAGACGAGGTGGCAGGTGACGGCCTGTACACAAACATCGAAATCAGCCGGGGCGAATTCCTGAGCCCCAAAGCCAATGACCTGCGGCGGCGTTCCTTGTCCGCCCTGATCTACAACGAAAGCATCAAGCCGCTGGATTTCTTCATGGTTCCGATCGTTTCCGTGGGCTATACGCCGGACAGCGAGGTGGAGGAAACCGAAGGCGAGGATTGGTATGCCAAAGCGATGGAAAAGATTCGCTCGGGCAAAGTGAGCGCCATGGACCTGGAGCGCATCCGGGATCGACGCATCATGGAATGGGCCGAAAAATGGCTGGCTCAGTATCGCCGGGACGTGCCGGGAATCGATGATCCCCGGGAATTACCTTTCTATCCCGTATATATTCCCCAACCGCCGGAGATTCCCAATTTTCCGCCTCCGGCCAACTTTAACCCATCGGTCGCCCCAGGGGCGCCTCCGCCCGCGCAAGTAGGGGGAGGCATGGGCGCCGGGATGATGGGGTCGGAGTATGGTGGCGGCGCCATGGGCGGCGGGGGCATGGGGATGGGCGGTCGCGCCGGTCGTGGCAGCCGCGGAGGATATTAGGAACCGGCCCCGGTTTGGCTACGCAGTCTGAGACAGTTTACGCACCCAATTGATACGGAAGGGAACGAGTCGGTCGGCCGATCCCCACAAGGACAGGTCCGATCGCATTCGTGAGAAGGAGACCGATGAGCGACGCCCAGAAAACCGAACCCGCCAAGGGCAAGGTCAAAGACAAACGCAGCAAGCATCAGATCCGCCTGGACAAAGAGGCCGAAGAGGCCAAGCGCATGTGGGATCTGTGGATGAAATATAAAAATCTGATTTTGTTCGCCTTCAGCGACAAGCCCATTACCCAGCAGCATGAAAAGATGTTCCTGGAAGTGACGGGCGAGTTGCAGAAGCAACAACGGATTCTGCTCAAGTTTGTTCCGCGGGACATCGATTTCGGCGCCGAGTCCATTACGAAATTGATGAAAAGCAGTGTCTCCATTGCGCACCTGCGGGACTTGCCCGAATCGGACAAGAAGAACCTGTATACGAACTGGCACAACATCTATATTCACATGACGCGAATGGTGGGCGCCATGCGATTTATCGCCGAAGGCTATGTCCATAAGGTCAAGGCCAAGGCGGAAGTTGATATTCGCGGAATGAAGAAAGCGACCAAAGGGGCCGGCGTGCCCCCGCACAAGAACCCGACGGTGATCACGCTGGTTATCGTGGTGGGCTTTGTGCTTGTGTTCCTGCTCAGCTACCTGGGCGTGCTCACCATTCCGGGAATGTAAGACCATGCGACAAGGTTATCAGGCGATATATATCTATCCTGACCATTATTTTGGCGCCGGACCGTCTGCACAGACGGACCGGTCAACTCATTTGGAGGCTTCAAGATGATTCGCGTTCCCCAAAAGAGCGTACGCTCGCTAAGCGTGATTCTGGCACTGTCCGTCGCGCTGATCGGCGTCGGGTGCGGTAAATACCGGACCCAGTTCAGCGTAAATAAGGCCAAAAAGGTGCTTAATAACGCCGAAACCCAGTATCTGGCGAGCACGTACAGCCAACCGCAGGTGGATCAGATTCAACAGACGATCGCCACGGCGGAACAGCAAATGGCCGGTGGGGATTATACCGGATCGGTGGCCTCCGCCAAACAGGCGGTCGAGGCCGCGAAGCAACTGCTTGATGATACGCGTAACCAGCACGCAACGGCCATGCGGACCCAGGCCGAGAGCGATATGAGCGCCATGCAGACCAACGGCGGCCAGATGATCAACAGCGAAAATTACGCGACGATCGACCAGTGGATTCAGGAAATCAACACCGCTTCCCTGGAAGGCGATCATGACGACGTCATTCTCCTTGCCAGCCAGGTGCGCACCAAGACCAACGAAACCCTCGAAGGCCTGCGTCAGGAAGCCGACAGCGGCCGCAATGAAATCATCTCCAAGGTCAAGGCCATGGAACAGGAACAGGTCAGCACCTATGCCATGGACAAAATGACGCTGGTGACGGAAAAACTGACCGAGATCAATCAATTGGTCGATGTGGATCGCAATTATGTGGAAGCCAAAAAGCGGATCACCGAAACCCTGGCGCTGGCGGAACAGGGAATTCAGGAAGCCCGTCTGGCCCGGTCCCGGGAACGCTTGCAGATGGTGGACCGGGAACTGAAGACCGCCGAAAGTCTGGGCGCCGGCAAACAATACGCCATGGATTTCCACAAACAGGTCAGCGAAAAACTGGCGGAACTCAATACCCGATTCCAGAATGAAGAATATACCATCGTTCTCGAAAGCGTGGAGTTCCTGCTGAGCAACGCCTCTTTACTCGTCACGCAGACGAAAAAAGAAGGCGCCGAGGATATCCTGGGCCAGGCCACCGATACGATCACGGTGCTGGATTCGGCCGGCGCGACCGGTTATGCCGAGTTGAAACTGCCATTGGCTGAGTCGAAAAAGCTCCTGGATGAAGCAAACGCCGAATTTGAACTGACCAAATATGACGACGCCAAGAAGATCGGCGCGCAGGCCTTCGCCAAAGCCGACGCGGCCCGGAAACGCTTCGACGCCATGGCCGCCGAAAAACTGAACGCGGCCGAACAGGTCCTGAACGAAGCCCGGGGCACGCTGGAACAGGCGACGAGCGAAGGCTTCTTTATCCAGAAAGACCCGACGACGCTGCCCGCGGTGGACCAGCCCTTCGAGAAGACCAAAGACGTCCTTCTCAAAGGCCTTGAGGAATCCGTCAAGTCCGTGACCTCCAGTTTGGCGAGCGCCAAGGAACGGCGCGAGTCGATGCAGTATCACAATTCCATTGTCGGCGCCGACTCCGTCGCCAATTCCGCGGCAGATATCAAAGCGCAGGTTGAGCGCACAGCCGCTCACAATGCCCTGGTCGAATTGTCCTCCAAGGCCGTGGCCGTTCGTCAGGATGGCGCCGGTGAATATGCCCAAACCGAACTGAACGCGCTGAACAAAGAACTCGACACGGTGCGCGCCACCATCGGCGGGAAACAGTACCGCGCCGCCATCGATCAGGCCGCCGCCGCGCGGGCCCAGTTGGAGAACACCATCGCCAAACTGCACCAGGAAACACTGCGACTGATCGCGGAAGCCAAGGGCCAGATCGCCGCCGCCACCGCGGAAGGCGTGACCGCCGCCAAGCCGGAGAAAAACAACCTCGCCAACCAGTTGGTCAAGGAAGCCGAAGCGGCCTTGGGCATCCGCTCGCCCAACCCGATCGAAAATGACCAGATCATTTATAAGCGCGCCATCGATAAGACACAAGAGGCCATCACGCTGGTTCAGGCCATGCGTACGGAAGTGAATCGTGAACTGGCCGAAGCCACGATTTCCATGACGGCCGACACAGCGGAAAAAGCCGAAAACGCGGGCGCCAGCATCTATGCGGGCGCAGAACTGCGCGACGCGCAAGCCCGTCTGTCGCAGGCCAAAGCCCTGGTCAAGGAAGGCCGTTACGTCGAAGCCCGCACCGTGGGGGACGACGCCTTGGAAACAGCCCGCGCCGCGCTGCTGGCTAACGTGACAAAAGCCGAAGAATCCATCACCAACGCCCGCCTCTATCGTGGCTGGGATTTCAAACACGATGAATTGTCCAAGGCCATTGTGGAACTGAAGAATGCGCAGGCCGCCATGGGCGCCGGTGAATTTGAACGAGGCAACCGCCTGGCGCGTCTGGCCACTCAACGGTCCGAACGCCTGACGCAGTTTACCAAGGAGCGGGATTTCCGCGTTCGCGTGTCCGAATTGCGTCAGCTCCTGTGGAAAGCGCTCCGGACGGAAGGAATCGGACTGTATCAGCCCGCTCAGGTTCGCGCCATGATGACCGAACTGCATGAATTGGACGAAAAATTCCAGCCTCAGGCGTATGATCAGTACAATGCGAAACTCATGGTCCTTCAGGGCAAAGTGGAACGCAGCGTCATGGCCACGCCGGATGTGGTGGCCAAGATGATCGCCGACCAACGCGCCTATCTGGAATCCCTCCTTGAACTCGGCGCCGGCGAAATCGCCATGTATGAAATCGGTTTGGCCCGTCGCCGGCTGGCTCAAGCCGAAGTGGACTACCAGAAGGGTGATTATCTGAAGGCTTACGGTATGCTCAAAGAAGGCGTTCGCCTGACCAACTCCATCGTCAAGGATGTGGCTCTGGAAAATTATGAACAGCAGGCCATGGGCGTTCTGGACGACCTGGCGGAAATCTCCAATAATTATCGCCACATGATCCGGCTGAACAAGACGGCCCTCAAGAGCATGGTTTCCGGTTTCCACGCCGAGGATCACACACTGACCTTTACGGGGCGCAAAGCCCAGCCGCAATGGTTCTATGAAGACGGCGGTCGCCAGATGCTGGATCGGGAACGTCGCTTCAACGCCATTGAGTTCTCCAACAAGATTGATGAACTGTACATCCGGGCGCTGTCCGTCGAGCCGCATCCGTCGCAGAAGGCTTTGCACGACAAACTTCTGGACACCTTGCGCATGGGTCGGGAATCGGGTCGCAATTTCGAGCAGTTCCCGCTCCTTGATCAATACAGCCAGAAACAACGGCATGAGATCATTGATGCCGCCTATGACAACCTGGATAAAATGATGGAAGGCCAGAAGTCCCTGCGCAATCGGTTCTATGAGCCACAAAGACGTATTCGCAAGAATGTGTATGCGCCAGCTGTCGAGGCGATGTTGGAAATACGATAAGAAGTTGCAGACCAGCCCGGGCGGATCTTCGGTAGAGGACGCCCGGGCCGACAAGGCTATCGCGGGGGGAGAGTGTCCATGCTGGATCAATTGATAACGGACAATTACATCTATTTGGTCGAAGGCGCCATTGGATTGGGTGTGGTGGTGTTTTTCGTTTACATCCTGTATTCCCTGGGACTGTTCAACCTGAAAAAATAAACGCTGCGTCCGGCGCGCGGAGCGGGCCGGAACGCCATGAGGTTTGGTGATGGGACTTTTCAAGAAAAAACGCAACCCGGACGATCCCCCCGAGATGGGATCGCTGGAGCATAAACTCCAGGTGACCCGACGGTACCTGGCCATGTGGCAAAAATACTTCAGCTTTTTTTCGGAGAGTCTGGTGGGACGGAAAATCCTGCCAGAAGAGGAAAAAGAGTTTTCGAAGTACGTGTATCAGTTGGCTTTGGAACACTTTATGTTCACCAAATTGGTGGGCGGGGACTTCCATGCGTCTGGAAAAATCGTCAGCATTCTGGACGCCTGCGTCAGCCTGTCGCACCTCAAGAACATGCCGGACGCCACCTTCGCGTCCCTTCAGGTCAACTGGCACGAGGTCTTTATCGAAATCAACAAGACCTTGGGCTTTCTGATGGAACAGATTCCGCCCGAGCCGATCAAGAAGAACAAGGACGCTGGCATAAAGGTGGAAAAAAACAAAGCCGCCGGCTGAACCGAAGGGTAAACAGCTATCCCCATCCATACGAACGGCGATTCCTCCGACAGGGGTGAATCGCCGTTTGTGACAATGAGGACAGAAGGTCTTCTTCATGGGATTGACACGGATCGACAGCGCCAAAAATCCCCGGATCGTGGCGACGGCCAAACTCCTGGACCGCCGCGCGCGCGCCAAAACCGGATTGTTCCTCATCGAAGGCTGGCGATTGGTCAAGACGGCGTTGATGGCCGATGCGCCGATGGAGGAAATTTACGCCACCGAAGCCTTTTTAAACCGCGAAGGCGCCGGTATGATGACCGCCTCGCTCCTGGCCGCCGGAACCCGCTTGTATGAGGTGTCCGAAGACGCCATGAAGCGGCTGACCGATACGGTGGCCTCTCAGGGCGTTGTGGCCGTTTGTCAGCGATGGGACCGAGCGCCGGGCGATGTGACGCTCCAGCGCCCCCCCCTGCTCGTCGTGGCCGACGCCGTGACCGATCCCGGCAACCTGGGCGCGCTGATCCGCGTGAGCGACGCCGTCGGCGCCGATGCGCTGATTCAGTTGCCAGGATGCTGTGACTGGACCAATCCCAAAGTGCTACGCGCCTCTATGGGCAGCGTCTTTCATTTGCCCGTTCTCGGACTGACGACGGAAGCCTTCTTTGACTGGGCCACCCATCAATTGATTCAAATCGCCGCCACGGGCGGGCGGTTCGGCCAGTCGATCTATGACATCGACCTGACCAACGGGCTCGCCGTCGTTTTCGGAAACGAAGCGGCGGGCGTGAGCGAGACCGTTGAGGAGCGGGCTGACCTGAGTCTGTCCATCCCCATGCCGGGCCAGGCGGAGAGCCTCAACGTCACCACCGCCGCCGCCGTCGTCCTCTTCGAAGCCGCCCGACAGCGTGCGAATCGTCCTCTCAGACCTTGAGTCACCGATCCCCTCACGCGCGTTCCACGACCTTCTGTCTGATCGCGCTATTGATCGCCTTTTCCCTGTAGGGAGCGCCACGTATCCCGCTGAAGGAAGCTGTTCTCCACGTCGTCTTCCATGCGCAGAAACATTTCCCAGGGCGCGGTGAAGGACAGGATATACCTGCCCAGCAAGGCGCGTGTGCACTTTCGGGCTGAGATGTCCGTCATACCGACCACCGCGCGCGGGCTTTCCTGTTCGGCTTCATTGTAGGCAAGAATACCGACCACCTGGCAGCCGGCGGCCCAGGCCATTTTGGTATTCTCTTTCTCCGGTTCCCGGTAGTTGGACAAAATCACCAGCGCGGACAGCGCGTCCGGCTCTACAAAAAACGTGATATTCTGAATGGCTTCCGTCTCCGGGTCGGTTTCCGCGAGGGGCTTTGCCACAATATAGTTTGTCGGCGCGTCAAGGATCGGGAGCCAGTCCAGGTATCGTTTTGTTGTTTCGGCGGATTTCAGATAGCGTTCGCCCAGCAAAAAGTCCTCCGCCATCTGTTTGGCGCCGGACTGGGCGATGCCGCTCCCGATTTGCCGTCCCCTCTCGGTTTTGTCGTTGCCGTCGGCCAGGAAACCGCAAAAGCCTTCGACTCCGCCCGGAAAGTGATCGTAGCAATCGCCAAAGCCCAGGCCCACGCCCCCACCCCAGCACCCATAGGTTTCGCGTGAAAACGCGGCCGTCCTGCCCTTGGCCGCCACGGAGGCGATGAGGCTCATCACACAGCCCCACTTTCCCGGCTTGAATGCCAAAGCCCCCTCCGGAGCGCTGTCTGCCCACACCAGGGCCACGGGATGAGTGGTCAAGCCGATGGCTTCGGCGATTTGACTGTTCATGGGATACGCTCTCCTTTCGATGTGATGGACGTCCGACCGAAACGCCCATCACCTGGCGGCAAGATAGTCCAGCAGCGCGACCA
>JADFCT010000007.1 GCA_017161665.1 Candidatus Sumerlaeota bacterium | reverse complement strand
ACATCAAATCCATGCGCATGTGTTACCAGATCGCGCGAAGCCACAATCCCCATTCCGAGGTTTTTATTTCCCTGACCCACCACTGGGCCTGGACCTCGGATCCTCGATTTTATCGGTCAAAGGAACTACTGGATATCCTGATCGACTATACCCGGCGGGAAGGGGATTTTGAATGGGCCCTGGCTTATCATCCCTATCCGGAATCCTTGTATGAACCCAAAACCTGGCTCGACCAGAAAACGGAATTCACTTTCGAAACGCCCCTGATCACTTTCCGGAATCTTGAGGTTCTCGATCAATGGATTAAACGCCCTGAGGTTCTGTTTCAGGGCAGGAAAAAACGAACCCTTTGGCTTTCCGAGAATGGAACCAACTCCAAAACGTATTCGGAAAAGGATCTGGAGGAACAGGCGGCCGGCTTCGCCTATGCCTGGAAAAAGATGAAACATCTGGATGGGATTGATGGTTTCCAGTGGCACAACTGGTATGACCATCGAGGCGAGGGAGGACTGAGAATTGGTTTGCGCCGCTTTCCGGATGACAAGGAGAATCCGGGCGCTCCGAAACCGGTCTGGCACGTCTATCAAGCCGCGGATACGATGCGGGAGGATGAGATCTTTGGTCCATACCTGAAGACCATCGGCATCACCTCATGGGATGAAATCCGCCACAAAGGCCCGATCCCGATGGAGCGGTGCGACTGATGCGCGCTTTGATACCAGAAGAGGCTTTAGTCAGGGAAGGCATGAAAGGAACAGGGCCATGGAATTAAAACTCAGTCCGGACGGGCGTTTGCGGTTGGAGTCCTGGGAGGATGCGAAGGGCGGGCGCAGCCTGATCTCCCTGGGGGAAACCTTTCGAAATGAGCCGACAGAGGGACTTTTCAGGCTCGCGGCTGAGAAGGTGAACGTGTCGGGCTCGGTGACCCTTCCGTATTGGCAGGGACTGGCGGAGCGCTATCTGACGAGTATTTGTCACGTACCCGAGGGCGCGGCCCCCTTTGTGGTTGAGCCACTGCCCGAGGCGGATCGGGCGAGTTTGGTCCTGACGGCGCCCCCCATGACGGGTGGAGAGTATCTGTCGCCCTGGGTGTTGGAATCGATCTGGAACGCTCTCGACGATTGGACGCATGAGGCGGTTAAAATCCATCCCGGCGGTCTTTCGGGATTTCTACACGAGTGGGCCCCCCAATGGCGACAAGTCGGCCGGGTCTGTTTTCATCTGGCCGAAAACAAGAACAGTTCGGATCGCCCCTTTGCCTTCATGGCGACCTATACATCGGGTTTGGCCACGGGCGGAACGGTGAAGCACATGCCCTTGCGCAAGGCCCTTCAGCAGTACGCCGGCGCAAGGAACAAGGCGGCCCTTCTCAATCTTTTGTCACCGGTTCAGGCGGCGGCCGAGTCGTGTGAGTGGGTAAAGGAACTGGTGGAATCAGGGCGGATCTATCAGCCGGCGGCCTGGACCGCGGAAATGGCCTATCAATTACTCCAGTCGGCGCCCGCCTTGGAAGAGGCCGGACTCTTTATGCGGCTGCCAAACTGGTGGCGGAAGCGCCCGCGGCCGCAAGTGTCCGTGACCATCGGCAATCAGGTGAAATCGAAACTGGGCAAAGACGCCCTCCTTGATTTCAACATGGAACTGGCATTGGGTGGCGTGGCGCTATCCGGTGATGAAATTGAGTCCCTCCTGAAGGGGCCGGACGGATTGGTCATTCTCAAGGGGCAGTGGGTTGAAGTGGATCGCGAACGACTACGCGAAGCGCTTGATCACTGGAAGGCCTTGGAGAAAAAATTTAAGCAGGGGGAAGTCTCCTATGTGGAGGGGATGCGGATGCTGGCCGGCGCTTCCGCGGATCTTCGCCAGGAGGAGCAAACCGAAGAGGAACAACCCTGGGTTCATATTGATGCTGGCAAGGGATTGCGGGAGATACTGGAGCGATTGCGTGATCCGGGCCGTCTGGCGGCTGTGGACGCCGGCGAGGGACTGAAGGCCACACTGCGCCCCTATCAGCGCGAGGGGCTGGGCTGGCTGCAATTTTTGACCGAACTGGGGCTGGGCGCCTGCCTGGCCGATGATATGGGGTTGGGGAAGACCATTCAGGTGCTTGCGCTGCTGCTGTGTCTGAAAAAAGAGGGAAGCAAAGAGGACCGCCGTCCCTCCCTCTTGGTCGCGCCGGCGTCACTCCTGGGCAACTGGAAAAATGAGGCGGCGCGCTTCACGCCGTCACTGAATGTCGTGTTTCTGCACACCGCTGAAAATGATCCGAAGACTCTGCGAGCCATCGCCAAAGATCCGGAAACACGCCTCCGCAATGTGGATCTGGCGGTGACGACCTATTCCCTGGCGTCCCGACAGGAATGGCTGATGGAATACAACTGGCGCCTGGTCATTCTCGATGAAGCGCAAGCCATCAAAAATCCGGGAACCCGACAGACGAAGGCTGTCAAAAAACTGTCCGCCCAGGCCCGCATCGTTCTGACAGGGACGCCGGTCGAGAATCGACTGGGGGACCTGTGGTCCATATTCGATTTTATCAACCCCGGCCTGCTGGGGTCGGCCTCGGTCTTTCAGGCTTTCACCAAAGGGCTGGCCCAACGAAAAGAAAATCAATATGAACCCCTGCGGCGACTTGCCGGACCCTATATCCTGCGACGTCTGAAAACAGACCGATCGATCATTGCGGACCTGCCGGATAAGACGGAGACGGTTCGATACTGTGGATTGACGAAGCCCCAGGTCGATCTCTACGTAAAAACGGTGGAGGCGATGGCAGAGGCTTTGGCCATCTCAAAGGACATGGCCCGGCGCGGGGTGGTTCTGCAATCCTTGATGCGTCTCAAGCAAATCTGCAATCACCCGAGCCAAATGATTGGCGACGGTGAGTACAATCCCACGCACAGCGGTAAATTCGCCCGATTGGCGGAGATCTGCGAAGAGATCGCTCTGCGTCAGGAAAAAGCGCTGATTTTTACACAGTTCCGCGAAATCATTGATCCCCTCTTCGAACATCTGACGGGGATCTTCGGACGGGAAGGTCTGGTCCTTCATGGGGGGACGACCGTCAAAAAGCGTAAAGGGCTGGTCGAGGCGTTTCAAAACGAGGATGGCCCGCCCTTCTTTATTTTGTCGCTCAAGGCCGGGGGGACGGGTTTGAATCTGACGGCCGCCTCCCATGTGATTCACTTTGATCGCTGGTGGAATCCCGCCGTTGAAAATCAGGCCACGGACCGGGCGTTTCGCATTGGACAACGGCGGAATGTGCTGGTTCATAAGTTCGTGACGCGCGGGACGATTGAGGAACAGATTGATCAGGTGATTGCTGAAAAACGGGAGATGGCCGAGGCGATTCTCGGTGGAAGTGGTGAGATGAATCTGACAGAATTGAGCGACGACGAGTTAATCAATCTGGTGCGCTTGGACGTGAGTCGGGCTATTGGATAAGGAGACGGTGCAATGGGATATTTTGGACGCTATGTGACGGTGCGCGAACAGAGGGGCAAAGCGCGGCGGTTGATGGAAAAACTGAAAAAACAGGGAATCGATATTCAACCGGTCGTCTTGGAAGGCCGAACCATTGCCCGCAGTTTCTGGGGGAAAGGGTGGTGCAAACATATCGAGTCCTTCTCCGATTATTCCAATCGCCTGCCTCGGGGAACCCGCTATGTGCGCAATGGCTCGGTGTGCCATCTCGAAATTGTGCCGGGGGAAATCCACGCCATCGTCAGCGGCTCTGAATTGTACAGGATTGTTATTCAAATTAAACCCCTCAAGCCCGCCCTCTGGGAAGCGATCAAACAGAAGTGCGCCGGTCAGATTGGCTCGATTCTCGAATTGCTCAAGGGGCGCTTGTCTGATCAGGTCATGCAGGTGGTGACCGATGCGAAAGAGGGGCTGTTCCCTCTGGCCGAGGAAATTGATTTGAAATGTGACTGTCCGGACTGGGCCTATATGTGCAAACATCTGGCCGCCACATTATATGGCGTTGGGGCCAGACTCGATTCCCACCCCGAGTTGCTCTTCCTTCTCCGGGGTGTGGATCCCGCCGAACTCATCGAAAGCGAAATCCGGTTGCCGGATTCCTCAACGGAGGCCGGCGCGGATGCCCTTGCCGAGGATTCCCTCAGTGCGATTTTTGATGTTGAACTGGACGAAGAGGAAAGCCCCTCCGAGCCGGTTCCGATCAAAAAGGCCGAGGAAAAAAAGCCTACCCGCCGGGCGCCCCGGAAGTCGGTCGCTTCCAAAAAAAGACAGGCGAAGAGGAAAGCCTCCCCTCGCGCCGCCCGCCCGAAGGCAACCTCTACCCCCTTGAGCCAACCGACAGGGACATCCGTGGCCCGTTTGCGAAAAGAACTCGATATGCCCGTTTCCGTCTTCGCCGCCATCCTCGGTGTCACATCGCCGACCATATACCGCTGGGAAAAAACAAAAGGACCGCTCAAACTTCAGGAAGGCGCTCTCGTTACGTTGGCCGAATTGCAGAGGGACGCTGACAAAGAAAAATGATCACCAGCTTCCCCCGTTGAACACGCGACGAATCTGGAGTTTGACATCGTCTGGGAAATTGGAACGCAACATCCACTCCAGGTAGTCACGGTTGGTCCGCGCCAACTCGTTCAATGAGCGACCGCGGTGTTTGCCGAACAGCACAATGAGTTCCCCGGCGCGATTTTGAAACCGTCGGTCAACGGTCCGGGCCGCCTTCGCCGCAGCGGCCCGTTCGAGAAAGTGGCTGAGTCCTTCCACGTCGCGGGGCAACTGGTGGCGTTCGACCATTTCGAAAAGAATGCGCGCCGTGGCCCGGGCGTCAGCCAGGGCGTCATGGGCGTTTTCAATACATCCCCCGCAATATTGCTGATGGGCGTCGCCGAGCCGACCGGCTGAGAAATGATGGAACAGGCGCATCACGTCCACCGTTCGGGCCCCCGAGCGATCGAGCGTCACACCGGCTCGCTCAAATTCCCCCATGAGAATGGGCGTATCATACTTGATGATGTTGAAACCACACCAGTCGGCTCCGGAGAAGAGGGCCGTCATTTCCTCGATTTGTTCCACGAAGGAGGCCGCCATCGCGGCCACAGCGTCACTGATGCCATGGACACGGAGCGCGCCGGGTTCAATGAGTTGGCCCGGCGCGACCCGTTCACAAAACTCCCGGACCGATCCGTCCGGTTCATACCGGATGGCCGCCACCTGAACGGCTCGGATCGGCTTGCGAAGTCCTGTCGTTTCCAGATCAAAGATCACGAAGGGCCGGTCGATCTGAAGATTCATGGTCAAACCAGTCCGTTGAGGATCTCGATGCCTTCGCGGAGCGTGTCGTCCGCCGCCGCAAAAGAAATCCGGAAGTGGGTATCTCTTTCGGAGAACACATTGCCGGGGATAATCAGACACTTGTTCTCGACAGCCTTGAGGACGAAATCCGTCGCCTTGCCGCCGGGCGCTTCCGGGAAGATATAAAAAGCGCCATCCGGTTTGACCACATTAAACGTGTCCTTCAATCCGTTGTAGATGATGTCGCGTTTGCGCCGATAGGCTTCCAAGGTTGTATCCATGGGCAGATCCATGGCCGCCAGGCCGGCGTACTGAACCATGGAGGGCGCGCAGACGAAGGAGTATTGTTGCAGTTTGGTCATGGTTTGGATGATTTCCTTCGGCCCCATGGCATAGGCCAAGCGCCATCCGGTCATGGCGTGGGATTTGGAAAATCCATTCAGCAAGACGACCCGATCATAATAATCGGTCATCGACAATGGAGCGCCATCGTAATGGAAGCAGGAGTAAATCTCGTCGTACAAAATCGTCAGATCGTGTTTGCGGGCCAGTTCCGCGACCATCTTCATCTCGTCGGCCGATGTGGTGACGCCGGTGGGGTTGCCGGGCGAATTGACAACTATCACTTTAGTCCGTTCGTTGATGAGTGGTTCGATGGCTTCCGCGCGCAATTTGAAATCCGGATAGGTGTCGATGAATCGCGGCACAAGGCCAAAGAGATTGGCCAGGTGCTTGTACATGACGAAGTACGGGTCCGGAATCAAAATTTCGTCGCCGGCATCACACAATGCGAGCAGCGCCAGGACAATGCCGCCGGAGACGCCGGAAGTGATCAGAATATCTTCGGGATCGTAATGGCGTTTTTTCATCTCCGCGCGCAGTCGTTCGTGAAGGGGCGCAATCCCTTGCGTGACCGTATAACTGTTATAACCGTCCTCAATGGCCTTTTTGGCCGCTTCCTTGACCGGCGCAGGCACGTCGAAGTCGGGCTGACCGATGCTGAGATTGACCGGACGTTCAATCTTTTGCGCCAGGTCAAAGACCTTGCGAATTCCCGAAGCGTCCACGGTTTGCGATCGTTTTGAAATCATCTATTTGTATCTCCTTGGCGGGGAGTCGGCGGCTGGATTCCAACGCCGGGGCTCTCGAAAAAAGTCAGAATCGGGACTTTGGCCACCCTTGTCAAGGGACGATCGACGGCCCCGCTTTCTCAGGGGGCCCCGCCGCTTGGGAGGGCATGTCCATTTCCGGAATATCTTCCGTAAGAATGCCACGCACATCGCCGGGATCGTCATATTGCCAGACCTTGACTGAGGCGAAGGAAACGGAGGCCGTTTCCCAGGGCGCGGGGCCACCCCATTCCGGCAACCAGACGCCCAGATTCAACTGGGCCGCCATGGCCGGAACATACGTTGTGTTCTCCCCAATAGCCTTGCCATCAATCCAATGCCGGGCGATTTTCCCCTGACACACCGCATACTGATCCTTACCCAGGCGGCGAAGGGGATTGCCATCGTACTGGTCGAAGGGAATCGAGGGGTCCTGAATCCACCAGAACCCGTCCTGCGCAATCACCTGTTCGTCCCGCACGCCCGGCAGCGCTCGCAGTTCCGTCCGCCATTCCGTTGTGAGGGTGTGGTATTGCCCATCCACGGCAAAGGATACATCAAAAGTTCTTGAGTCGTGACGATTTTGCAAAAATGTGTTATACAGGGCGTGATCAAAATCACCGGCTTTGCCAAATTCGGGGAAATCAATCTCGGACCAGTATTCATTCGCCCCGCTATCATAAACACGCATCAGGGGGTTATAGAGGGCATTGTCCGCCGTAAAATCCGCCATCCGCTTTGGCTCCACATGGACATAGCGATAACCATAGGTCCAGACCGCCGGCACGGCGCCACAGGGGCGTTTGGGATCGGCTGGTCCGCCGGGATGGACGCGAGTGGCGCCGATCTTCATGACCACTTCAAACCGTCCGGAGGCGAAAAAGGCCTTCGTGACCACCACGCCGCCGACTCGGGTTTTGCCGCCAAATCCCGCGATTCGGCCTCGGTATTGATCGCCGTGGGCATCGCAGACAAGCACATTCTGCTCGTTGCCCTTCACGCGGTCTGAGGTAATGCGAACATTCGCTTTAACGACTCCGTGATTGCCCTGTCCCCATCTTTTCTGCAAAAGATACCATTTATCCGGGGCCAGACGCCCGGAAGACCAGTCTTCATTCAAGACCTGGCGGGCCTGGGGCGGAAGGGGGCCGGGACCCGAGGCCGCCCTCACGGCGAAACCGGTTCCGATGAGTATCGCAAAACACAAGCGCGCAAATCGCCGCCGGCAATGGTCCGTCGATTGATGTGGAATGGGCGCCTGCTGGATCGGCATCAGTACTTCCTGTTCCCTTTGAGAATAGAGCGCGGAACGCCCCGCGCCTCCTCCGCGCGTTTCATGTCGAAAAGCCAGATCACAATCGGTCACGGATTGGCGTCTTCGCATCCTCGTTCGGCGGTGGGAAGGCGAACCGTGAAAACGGTGCGCCCCTCTTCAGAATCGACCATCAGACGGCCGCCGCTGGCCGCCACCATCTGGGAACTGATGGCCAGCCCCAGCCCCGACCCGCTTTCTTTTGTGGAAAAGAAGGGTTCAAAAATGTGAATCAACGTTTCCGGGGGAATGGTCTCACCTGTATTGATCACCTGCGCTTCATAACACGGCAGACCGTCCGCATCAGTTCCGGATTGGGTCCGCAGGATCACTTCGCCGTCTGGTGGAACGGCTTCCAGGGCATTGCGGATCAAATTGATCAACGCCTGAATGATCTTTTCGGGTTGCACACAGACTTGAGGGTTCTCGCAATAGTCTTTTGGAATCGAAGCGGTCGGATGATCAATCTCGGTGCTTTCCGACACGGCCAGCGCCAGCGCTTCATCCATCAGCCGGTTCAGGTTGTCCCGTTCGCGGGGGCTGTGACTGGGCTGGGCGTAGTTCAGGACGCTGCGCACGACCTTGTCCAGCCGATTGACCTCCCGCACAATGATTTCCAGATAGCCGTTCGCCTTTTCGTTATCGCACAGTTCCTCCCGCAACAATTGCGCAATGCCTTTGACCGATCCCAGGGGGTTCCGGATTTCATGGGCCAGACCGGTGGCGAATGTGCCGATGGCGGCCAGGCGGTCGGCCTGTTGAATCTGCTCATAAATTCGATGGAGACTGCGGGTCTGGCGAAAGTTGATGGAATAGCCTACCTGTTGTTGCTCACTTTTATGCAGCGGATTGATAGTCGTAAGGATCGGAACCATGCCACTGACAGGTGTCATGACTTCCATTTCCTTGTTCGATGGAAAGATCCCCAGAGTGCGCGCATTGGTGATCGCTTCGGCCAGCGGCGCCTGGGAATCAAACTGGCGCAGCCAATCTGCAAAAGACTGGCCGATCAGTTCGGACTTTTCCGCAGATAAGAATTTTTCAGCGGCTGTGTTCATGGATATCACCGCGCCCTGAACGTCCACCAGGACCAGAGGGCCGGAAAAGCACTCCATGAGCAGGGAATCCCGTTGCCGGGCATAGTCGTTGAGGTGATCAATCATGCGGGAGAAGTTATGCCCCAGTTGGTCGATCTCCGGCGGGGCCGAAGCCACCGCGCTGGACCCCGCCCATTGCCCCGTGGTCGTAATGGCTTCCAGTCCGTCTGTCAGCGATCGAAGGGGAATCAGGATGGTTCGAGCCAAAAGATACCCGGCCATTCCCGAGAGCGTGGCGCCCAGGAGAACAGCAAATAACATAAAGGATTCAATCTGTTCGGCCGCATAGAGAAATCGTGCGTATTCTTCAGCCGTTGGATATTCTTGCGAAAGGAAAGGAGGACTCAAAACCAAAACCGGTGGGGGAGTGGGAGGTTGTGTTGTGTCCTCCGGCCTTTCCGGTCGTAGGCGTGGACTGTCCGTCACCGGCGCCGCGATGTATTGTTTACCGTATCGCTCCAGGTTCCGTTTGTGCAGTAGAAAGGCCTGATAACACACCACGCCGACGCCAAAAGAAAAGCAGAACATTAACGCCGGAATCGAGATTCGCAGCCGGGCGCGTAAGGGGGCAAGAACCCGCGCCTCCCGGTCCACGGAAATTACGACGGGTTCCTTAAAGTCGCCATCGGCGCGACATGCCTGATCGGACGACGGAGGAGATGGGGAGGATGTCATAATAAAACCGCTTTCCGAGCATCAGGAAATGACATTGCCACTCATGGGAATCAATGGGGGCGCCGGTGTTGAAGGTCCGTTGCTGGCTGTCCGGTTCGTTCAAACAACGCGCCGCTTATTGATCCGCTTTCTGAATCCAGACGGCCACAGCGCCGGTCATACCCTCAGGGCGCGGGAAGTCACGGTTCGTGGAGGCTTTGATGGGACCTTGAACAACCTCCCGCCCCGTGTCCACCTGATGCCATTTAAGGATATAAGCGCCGGATGGCGCCCCGTGGACGCCCAGCGGCGCTGCGCCGCCATCCGTATATAGGATATAACTCCGTCCCGGTCGGGCCAGAACATGTTTCGTGTCGCCGCGGCGCAAATCATCCGCAGGCGCCATGTCCTGAAAATCGGTCGATTCAACAAATCGAACCAGGCGGCCACAAGCGAGCAAATCATCCCGTGACGGGGCGTCGCGGGCGTCGAATGTCCAGTTCAGGGCCATTACGCCGCAGGTTCCGGCCATGACGGCGGCCCAGTGTTTGCGCACGGCCTCAATACCGAAACCGTGGTCGGCGGCTTCCGAAAGGTTGACGCCGTAGCGGCCACGAGCCTCGGTCCAGGCTTGGACCATCCCCCCATGCAGGGCATCCGCTGTCGCTTCATTATATTGGACCGCAAATTGATCGACATTCGGATCGTCAGCCAGTTCGGAAAAGTCCAGGCCGTTGAGTTTATGAACGGCGATGGCGTGATTGTGTTCATCGGAACGGCGGATAAGGGCTGCCAGGCGTTGAACGCGTTTGGGCGATAAGGCTTCCTCATATTCCTCGGCGATGCACCAGATCAGGTTCCGGTGATGTTCCAGTCGATCAACGAGTGTCTCGATGAAGGTCTCTTCCGGGGGACTCACCTGATCGCCGGTATTCCAGAGGCGCGCGCTGTCATCATAGATGAAGAACAACACGATTATTCCTTCTTCATCCATGCGGGTCAGCCATCCGTCCCATTGATTGAGTATGTCTTCATCCAATCCTTTTTCAGGATTGGAGTCGATGAAAGGATTATGGGTTTTATCGCCGTCGCCCCCGTGGGAGCGAATGGCCTGTACGTAAAGGCAATTGGCCCCGGTCCCCTTCATCCTGTCCAGGATCGCATCCTGGTCGCCCTGTCGCTTTCCATCCGGTTGCCGTTCCCCGCGATACAGGAAATCCTCAGGATCGCCCGGGCCACACAGAAAGAGGGGCGCCCCTTGCCCATCGGCCGTCAGACGGACCAGATGACGCGGATTGTCGGGATGGACTGTCACTTGTCCGATCATGGGGGCGTCGGTGGCGGATTCCATGAGCAATCGCAAGGCGGGATCCAGGGGATGCGGCTCTTCGGGATGTTTGTCGAGGGTGGTGTCGTTCCAGGCCATAATGATTTCGGGCCCCGGCAAGACGGCCATGCCGCGCATACCGTTTCGATGCCCCAGCGCCGTAAAGGTGTCCGACGGCGCATGAGGCCATCGACGATTCCCGTCCCGGTCCACGCCGTTGATCCACCACAGCCAGCTGTAACTGCCGTAATGATCCGTCTGGTTGTCGGGGATGCTGCGGCTGCCGATGGAACGCTGTCCCTTAATCATTTCAGCCGCCTTCGATCCGGCGCGAGGAATCGCGTTCGGCACGGGTGAGCGGAGGGCTTGACGAACATGCTCAACGCTGAGAACCTGCTTTCCTTCCCAAAGGCCATCCTTCAAATATAAAAGCCCGAGTCGGGCGAAATCCCTCGGCGACACGCTCACGCGGCCGGGTCGGTTCTGGAGACCAAAGGCCAGCATGGTCGGCTGGTCCTCGCAGCCGATCACATCGGTCAGCCGGGGATGGAAGACCGCATCGTCCACTTGTTCCAGAGTCGAACCATAGACCTTCTGGATCAACGTATCGACGAAAAGCGCCATTTGCCAGTCGTTGTAGTCATACGCCGTTCCCGGCGCCTCGACCATACCATAGCAGGAGGTCTGGTTGGCCAGATGTCGAAAGGTGATAGCGGCGTCCTTGTGTCCCAGCGCGGCGTTGATTTCGTTCAGTTCCGGCACAAACTCGGCCACCCGGGCATCCAACGACGACAGAAGATCGTCTTCTACCGCCTGGAAAAGGAGCGTGGAGTACCAGGGTTTGGCTGCCGAAGCCACATCCCCCCGTCGGTCCCAATCGCCCCAGGTATAGACCATTCGCCCATAGCGGGCGACACAGCCGCGTCCGCCGAGATAGCGGGCCACCTCCCGGAGTGTTTCCTCATCCATTCCGGCCTCTGCCGGCGCAAGGCGCTCCCAGGTTTTTCCAGGGAAGACTCCTTTCATGCCAGTCGCCGCGCTTGTCGTTGCGACCGGCACAACCGCCAGAACCCAAACTGCCGATAAAACAGTCACGCGCAGGGCATGCCTCATGATTCCATCTCCCGTATTGGAAAAGACGCGGAGAGCGGTGGGGGGTGCATCCCCATACCGCCCTCCGCGCCGTAGTCGTTACGTCCTGGTCTTCCTGGACTATCCGCGGAAGTACAGGTACGCGGCCAGAATCGCCACCAGGACAGAGGCCGACGCGATAACGTCCACCTTGCTCCAGCTGTCGCGGGTGGCTTTGCGATCTGAATCCGTCATCGTGCCGAAAGTCAAACCGCTGATCCGGGCATAATCCGGTTGCGGGGTCAGATAACTGACCACAACCATGACGATCATACACACCGCCAGAATCAACATACTGTAGTACTGAAAGAACATGTTGTTCATGATCCAGAAGAATGAGCCTTCTGTATAGTTGAAATTCTCCATCAACTTGACGGGGGTGTCAATGGCTAGACGGAACAGGCCCATGATGAAGCCCACGATCAGAGCCGCCAGACATCCGGCCCCGTTGAGCCGCTTCCAGAATATTCCCAGGAAGAAAACAACAAAAATCGGAGGCGCCAGATAGGCCTGAACCCCTTGCAAATAGTCGTACAGTCCGCGGCCGCCCTGAATCACCGGAATCCAGGCCAGACCAATCAGAACCATGACCGACGTGGCCACGCGACCGATCCAGACCAGGCGGTGCTGGGATACGTCGGGACGAAGCCGTGAATAAAAATCCATCGTGAACAGGGTCGCGGAGGCGTTGAACACACCGGCCAGCGAACTCATCAGCGCCGCCAGAAGTCCGGCCACGACAATACCACGAATCCCCACGGGCAGCACCTTGGCTACCAGAAGCGGGAATGCTTTCTGCGCCTCATCGCGAATGACTTCCCCGTCCGGGCCGATCAAGGCTTCGCGAAGGGCGTCTGAGCTACCCGATTGGGCCAGCGCGAAACAGATCATTCCCGGGATGATGAAGATGAAAACCGGCAACAGTTTGAGCATGGCGGCGAAGATCGAACCGCGGCGGGCTTCTGTTTCGTTGGGCGCGCCCAATGTGCGCTGAACGATGTACTGGTCCGTACACCAATACCACAATCCGATCACCGGCGCGCAAAAGAGCATACTCAGCCACGGATAGTTATCATTGAAGTACCAGGCCATCCGTCCCGATTCTTTAATCGGAGCCCACGTGGCCTCCACACCCTCCGGGACCAAGGGTTTCCACAGATTGAACATATCAGAACCGCAGATTTCCCGCAGTTGGCCCCAGCCGCCCAATTCCTTCAGGCCAAAATACGTGACCAGGATCGATCCCAGGATCAGCACCAGGGTCTGCATCGCTTCGGTATACGCTACCGCTCGCAGACCGCCCATAATCGTATAGGCCCCGGTCAGGACGATCACCAGAATGGATCCGAGCCAGAAACTGTCCAGAGGGCCGAGTCGCATATCCGGCAACAAAACCGAAAAGACGATCCCACCCGCAAAGATTCCCACGGCGATCTTGGTCACCACATAGGCCACCAGGGAAATAATGGACAGAACCCAGCGACTGGTGGGATTAAAACGCCGTTCCAGAAATTCCGGCATGGTGAAGACCTTGGACCGCGTATAAAACGGCACCAACACCCAGCCCAGTACCAGCAGACACCAGGCGTGCAATTCGTAGTGCGCCATGGCCACGCCGTCAGTGGCGCCGGAACCGGCCAGGCCCACCAAGTGTTCGGACCCAATATTCGACGCGAAGATCGACGCGCCAACCACCCACCATCCCAGATTTCGACCGGCCAGAAAATAGTCATCCGCCGTGTCTTTGTTTTTAGAGATTACCCACCAGGCCACGCCCAGCAGCACTCCGAAGTACCCTGCAATCATCACCCAATCAATTGCCTGCATCGCTGTTTCCCTTTCTGTGTGTTTATTTGACCAAATCCGCTCCGGCCACTGCGGCGTCGGTTCAGGGTCTCCTGTTGGAAACCGCTCGTTTTGAAGTTTTCTCGAAAATTTTACACGTGTCAACTGTTTTATGCCCAAAACAAATCGGCCATCGCGCCTCGCCAATACGGGCATTATTCCAGATGGATTGGGCCGCAGCCCCGGGCCCGTAGGGGGCACGCGTCGCAGTGGGGGCGCGGCTTGCAGAATCGGTTGCCCACCCGAACCAGCAGGGCGTGATATTCATTAAAGAGCGGTCGGCTCACGGGCAGGGACCGTTCAAAAAAGTGCCGCGCCGATTCATAATCGGTTCCCGTTGGATACCAGCCATGGCGCGCGCCGATTCGCAGCGTATAGGCGTCAATGACAAAGACCGTCCGGTCCAGCGCATACAGCAGAATGGAATCCGCTGTCTCCCGGCCCACGCCGTGAACGCGCAGCAAATCCTCACGCAATACGTCCGTCTTCTGGTTCTGGAAACGTTCCAGATCCGCTCCCTGCCCATTCATGAAAAAACGGGCCACGGACTGAAGCCGTCGGGCTTTGATGTTGTAGTAACCGGCCGGGCGAATCCATTGCGCCAGCTCCGCCTCGCCCGCCGTGGCCACTCCCCGCAGGTCACAGCAACCGGCGGCCTTGAGTTGATCCAGGGCTTTTTCCACATTCTTCCACGCCGTGTTCTGGGTCAGAACGGCGCCGATAATCACCTCTTCCCGTGTCTCGGCCGGCCACCAGTGTTGGGGACCGAAGGCGTTGATCATGGCCTGATAGGCGTTCAGCAACGTGGCGGTTTTCCGCCGCAACGGCGTCCGGGATGGACGAATGGTTTGCTTCCCCCCCTGCATCGCTCGCTCCCTGATTGAATTCGGCGCCGCGTCATTCGCCCGGAGCGACCGGCAGCGTCACGCGGAAGTGAGCGCCGATCTGGGATGGAACCAGTTCCAGTGAACCGCCCAGTCCCTCAAGGATTGATCTCGAAATATACAGCCCCAGCCCGCTGCCTTCCTCCTCGCCTTTTGTCGAGGCGAAGGGTTCAAACAAACGCTCTTTCATGCCTTCCGGCAATCCCGGTCCGTCGTCAATGACTTCGATCATGGCCCGGTCCCCTTGGCGGGCCGATGTCAGAACCATGATCCCTTTACCATCCATGGCCTGATAGGCGTTCAGGATCAGATTGGATAACACCTGGATCAATCGGTAGGGTGGGGCCAGGACCAGGATGGAATCTGATTCATCCAGCCGCCAGATCGTCTCGATTGTCTTGCGTTCATATTGAACCAGCGCCCAGGACTGACGCAAAATGCTGTTGAGGTCCACAAAGACATTTTGCGTGTCCTGTGTCCGCACAAATCGTTCCAGGCCCAGATCCTTGAGAATTGAAAAGAATAAATCCGTTTGGGTCCGGATGTTTTCAAGTCCTTCTGGCGCGATCGACTGATCTTTAAAAAACTCAATCAACTCGGGAAGGGTATGCTTGATGTTTGCCATCGGTTTTTTGATGTCGTGAAAGATATTGGCGCTTAGCTGACCGGCGAGCGACAGCCGCTCCAGGCGAATCATTTGCCGGTCTTTTTCGGCCAATGCCACATAGGCGCCCTTCAGTTCACTCTGTTTCGAAACCAGCCCCCACGTTAACATGCCCAGTGTCAGCAATAAAAGCCCGCCCAATACACCGATCGCCGCCTGGACACTGCGTTGCGCCGTCAGGTCTTCCTTGATATAGAGATAGCCGTAAACGTTATCGTTGTGCCGAAGTGTCAGGCGCGTCCAGGAGGCCAATGACTCGCGCCAGTTGGGAGGGGATGAATCAAAATAAAAGGGATGGACCACATGTTCCCTGCCGTCGGCGAGCACCTTGGAGACATAAATATCCTGAGCGAAGGGGCCGGATGTGACAATTTTGGCCAGTTGCTCAATATAGCGGAATTTGAATCCCAGGTCATGGGGCGGTCGGAGGGCTTCGTCGCGCGTAAACAACGCGCGCATGTCGCCGAGCCAGGCGATGCGGTTATGCGCATAGAGCTGATGAAGCCAGACCAGCATGGCCAGCGATACGGTCAGGGTAATGGCCGTCAAAGCGTACAGGATATAATGCCCCTTGGAGTGCTTCATGGTTGGTCGCCTTCCAAGGCGCGAAGTTCTTCGAGCACTTCTTCATAAATGCCCAGCGGACTATCTACCCGGATGCCGCCGCCGATGTTCACGATTTTGATGGGGTCGTTTCCCCGCTCCTCGCAGTACGTTGAAATACCGGCGAACAGCGCCGGCTGAAGTTCGGTCTTTGGTCGCAGCAGGTCGGTTCGCAGCAACACCGGATCCGTCAAGGCCGGCGCCCGGGCTTCCACCGAAACCAGGTCTTCGACGGCGGGGCGCCCTGGAATCTGTGCCGCCACATCAAATAAACCTTTTTCGTCCAATAGCCCAATATCCACCAGGCCGTTGATTACAAATTTGGCCACTTCATCGGACGAATCGCAAAAGATCAAATCCCGTGGCATGGCGCCAAACTTGGACCGCAATGCTTTCATGGGATACAGATAACCGGCGGCGCTGTGGTTGCTGACGACCGCCGCTCGCGCGTTGCGTACAAACCGGGCGTTGACGCCCGGTCCCCTCAGAATCGGATGCTTCCGAGAGACGACAGCCAGCCCCCAGCGCCGCACACCCGAAACGGATTGCGAGTCGCGACGGTTGGCGCTGTAGGTCTGGAAAATGGCCCGATAGTCGCCTTTCTGTTCCACAAAGGCCAGCGCTGAACAAAAAACCAGGTCAAACTCATTTTGATTCATTCGGCGAATCAGTGAAACGTGATCTTCTGCGCGCAAGGCGTCAATCCGATCCGATGGATACCCCGCCGCCTGAAGCGCCGCTTGGATGGACGGATCCCGCTCAAGGGCCGCCGCCATGGCTTCGTAGAAAGCCGGCGTCAGGTCCGCCTGCGAGGTCCGCGCATGATAGCCGATTCGGAAGTAAGTGCGCGGCGATGGAACCGTCGATAGGGACGATGTGGTTAATGCGGTGTTTTCCAGGAGAACGGGAGTCGGATCGGGGTTGATGAAAAGTCCGATTGCGTCGTCCGAATCTTCGGAAACAGCCTCCGGCGTAGCGTTCTGCGCCAACGCTCCCGAAAAAAGCAGGCCCCAAAGAATCAGCGTCCCAAGGGCATAACGCAAATATGCCATTCGCGATGGAGCAGGCGACCACAATGGCATCGCAATAAATAGATTCATCAAAAGGCAGTCTCCATGGTCAAGCGCCATGATTCGATTCAGAATTAAACGGGGCGGGGCTTCTTGCGATAGGCCGTCCCCTGGAATAAGGCGACGAGTTCACCCTTCTCATCTTTGACTTCCACGGCATAGACGCCGATTCGGGGGCTGAGCGATTCCTCGCGCGCTGTCGCCGTCAACCGCCCCTCCGAAACGGCCTTGACGAAGGAAATAGTCGTGTTCAGGGCCACCGCCACCAGGCCGCGTGAATTGGACGCTACCGCGAAAGCGAAATCCGCCAGGGAAAAAAGGGCGCCGCCGTGGGCCGTCCCTACGCCGTTCAGGTGGTTCAGTGTCAGCGTCATCGCCACGACGGCTCGCCCTGGTTCGGTCTCAATCAGTTCAATGCCGATGGACCGGGCGAACGCGTCCCGTTCCCAAACCGCTATGTCTGTCGCCATGCCTATGCCTCCTTCATTGAATGAGCCCTTGCATTATGCGGTGAGATGGCTCGGGAATCATCGCTTATTTTGGTGGGGGCGCCCCTTTTTTTACCTCGATCATTTGATCAACTCGTTTCGAGGAGCGCAGACCGATCCTGGCGGAAAAAGGCCTTTATCAAACCGAAATAATGGCTTATGCTCCCTTGCTTCTGGATTGTATTGGGAAAGGACCCGTCAGAGGCCAACCAAACCTTATGCGTAATACGGATTTTACCATACAGTTCATCATGGCGACGGCTGGAATCGTTCTCGTGGGAGCGATGCTTCGTTTGCCGCCAGTGATGAGTGTCAATGACGCGTCACGGTGGAACACCGTGTGGGCTTTGACCCATGGACGCGGTTATGTGATTGATCCGCCTGCTGAGGATCCGGTCTGGGAGGCGCTGGCGCGTGGAAAAGCCCGAAAACCGGATAAAAACACCTATCCCCTTCATCCCCCGGCGCCAGGAGATGGCGCGCCCTATCATACAATTGACCGATGGTTCCGGCGCGCGGACGGCCATTTTTACTCCAGCAAGCCGGCATTGCTCCCCACCGTCCTGAGCGGCGTGGCTATGGCGCTTGGCGCCGTTACCGGATGGGAACTGCCGGGGGACGATGGGGCGCTGATCCGGACGCTGTTGGTGTTCCTCAATATTCTGCCCTTCATGGGGCTGCTGTATGTTTTCGACCGGGTGTTGCGGCGACTGGAATACAGCGACGAGACACGTCTTGCATGTGTTGTATTTGCCGCTTTCGGGACCTATTTGACCGCGTATTCGGTAACACTCAACAATCACACGGTGGCGGCTGTCGCTGTCTTTTTTGCCCTGGCCGCTGCCATACAGATTAAAATTGTCGGACGCCAGGAATGGCGCTGGTTCGCCTTGTGTGGCGGATGTTCCGCTTGGGCGGCCGTCAATGATCTGCCGTCGGTCCTCTTCGCCGGTGGACTGCTGGTGTGGTTGTTGGTGGGGCATTGGCGGCCGACACTGATCTGGGGACTGCCAATGGCTCTAGTGATTCTTGGGGCCTTTTTGTGGGCGACCTACGCCTCGACGGGCTCGGTCATTCCAACGAATTTCGCTACCGAGCGCTTTTCCTACCCCGGCAGCGGGCTGTGGGCTGGCGGCCTGAAGGGAATCGACGCCATCCAGGGTGAAAGCAAAGGCATGTATGCTTTTCATTTCCTCTGTGGTCATCATGGTTTCTTCAGTCTGACCCCGATCTTATTGCTCGGGCTGTATGGCATGATCTGGGATCGGGGGCCTTTACGTTGGGTCCACCGCGCGGGGGGTGTCTTGTCATTGGTCCTTTTGTTAGCATACGCCTTGCGGACTCCCAACTACGGTGGCGTGTGTCAGGGACCGCGCTGGCTGTTCTGGGTGATTCCGTTCTGGCTGCTTGCCTCGGGAGCCACCGTGGAACGGTTCCGCCACTCTCGGATCTTTTGGACCCTGGCGGGGGTCTTGTTCTTCGTTTCCCTGGTCTCGGTGGGGTACGCCCTGACCGGCGCCTTTGAGTTAGGTGTTCGGGGGCCGTGGGGAGAGTCCTGGCTCCATCGCCTGATGCGTGGAGCGGGATGGATCGACTACTAAACCCGAACGCGAGACTTCGCGGTGGAATGTTTTCGGTGTGTGTTCCAATAGAAACGCCACTATAATATAGATCGATGAGTTTGCCGACAGCGCCTATTGGCGCAGACTGACGATGACCTAGATTGGATGATGATCCCATGTCGAAGCCTTTTGCTGTTCGATCGCATATCCTTTTGGCGTTGAGCCTGTTCGCCCTGGCGATATTGGGGCAGTTCAATCCACTCCTTTTTCATTGTCTGGCCGAAGGCTTTTGCATCGTGATCGCCTTTGGAATGTTTCTGTTCGCCTGGAATGCGCGACGCTATTCAGACAACTACGGCTTTTTGTTCTTGGGATACGCCTATTTCTTTGTGGGATGTGTGGATACGTTGCATTTGCTGGCCTACAAGGGGATGGGTGTTTTTGTGAGTGACGGGGGCAACCATGCCACTCAACTCTGGTTGATTGCGCGAATGATTGAAGGCGGAAGTCTCTTAGCGGTCCCTTTCTTGATGCAGAGATGCATTCGACTGGATAAAGTCTTCGTCTGGATGGCCATAGGAACAGCGGTTCTGCTGTCCAGTGTTTTGGTTTGGGATATATTCCCCGTCTGCTACGTCGATGGTCAGGGACTCACTTCTTTCAAACTGGCCAGCGAAGCGGGAATCTGTGTCCTGTTACTGGCAGCCTGGAGGGTTACTTGGCTTCGGCGCGGCGATTATGACAAGGAAGTCTATCACCTGATTATCGCTTCGATTGTGTTGACTCTGACGGCCGAATTATTGTTTTGTGGTTACGAAAACGTCTTTGGTCTTCTCAACCAGGGAGGGCATTTGATCAAGATCGTTTCGTTCTATGTGCTTTATCGGGGCATCATATATGCCGGGCTGCGTCGTCCCTACGCGCTGATGTTTCACAATCTACGCTTGAGCGAATTAAACATGAAGGCGGCGAATGCCCGACTGAAAGAGGAAATGGAAATCCGGCGCAAGGCGGAAGAGGAAAAAGAACATCTGATCGCCGATTTGAAAAAAGCCCTGGATGAAATTAAGACTCTTCGGGGAATCCTGCCCATATGCGCCTATTGCAAACGAGTCCGCGATGATGAAGGCCACTGGAAGCAGGTGGAGGTGTATGTGAGTGAACGGACATCCGCGAATTTCTCTCATGGCGTGTGCCCGGAGTGTATGAAAAAACAATTGGCGGACTTGGATCTCTTAGAATAGGACCTTCCGTCGCGTTGAAACACTGACGCGTTGAAACACTGACGCGTTGAAACACTGACGCGCGGAGACGATGCGTTCGCACATATTCCCGGCAAGGACACCCCCACTGTCGAAGCCGGAAGATAATGAGGGTGGAAGGAGCTTGTCTGGAATGCGGATTTTAATTGGACAAATCAATACGACGGTGGGGGCGCTGGAAACGAATCGGCGCCGGATTCTTGATGTCTTGAAAGCCGGACGTGAAGGCGGCGCTCACCTGGTGGTCCTCCCGGAACTGACCATTCCCGGCTATCCGCCCAAAGATTTGTTGAGCAAACCGGATTTTATCCAACGATGTGACGAAGTCCTCCACGATGTCGCCGCAGCGACAGCCGACGGCCCCGCAGCGCTGGTCGGCTGTGTGGAAAAACATGAAACCCAGGTGGGCAAGGGATTGTACAATGCCGCCGTCCTGTGTCGGGGCGGTCGCATGGTCTCGCGCCATCACAAGACCTTGATCCCTACATACGACATATTCGATGAGGGACGCTATTTCGATTCGGCGCCTTGGCGAATTCCAGTGGATGTGGGGGCGCAGCGGCTGGCGGTGACGATTTGCGAGGATTGCTGGAACGACGCTTTATACTGGTCCGAACGACTCTATTCCGTGGACCCGGTGGAGCAACTGGTGGATATGGGCGTGGATGCGATTGTCAATATGTCGGCCTCGCCCTATAATCTGGGGAAAATCGCCACACGCCATGACATGTTCGCCGCCATGGCCCGGCGCCACGGCAAACCGTTGATTCATGTCAATCTCGTCGGGGGGAACGATGATCTTCTCTTCGATGGCGGCAGCGCGGTCTTCGATGCTCAGGGATGCACAGTGGCTCGCGCGCGCGCCTTTGAGGAACAACTGCTGATGGTGGATCTCGATGAGGGCGCCGGGACCGTGTCTTGTGAAGAGCCCCTGGCCGAATCCATGGAAGAAATGGGGGAACTTTATGAAGCCCTGAAGATGGGCACACGCGATTATGTCCGCAAATGCCGATTCGAAAAAGTCATCGTCGGGCTGAGCGGCGGTATTGACTCGGCCTTGACGGCCACGATTGCGGCCCATGCTCTGGGACCGGAAAATGTGTATGGCGTCTCAATGCCTTCGCGCTACTCGTCCGATCACAGCCGCTCGGACGCCGAGGACCTGGCCAGGAATCTGGGCATTGACTATCGGCAGATCGCCATCGAACCGGCCTTCGCGGCCTTCCTGGACATGATGACCCCTTCCTTCAAGGGACGCAAAGCCGATGTGACGGAAGAAAACATCCAGGCCCGCATCCGTGGCGTCACGCTGATGGCGCTGTCCAACAAATTCGGCGCCATGGTCTTGACAACGGGCAATAAATCCGAGGCGGCCGTGGGCTACGCGACGCTGTACGGCGACATGTGTGGCGGATTGGGGGTCCTGCTGGATGTGCCGAAGACCATGGTCTTCGACCTGGCCCGCTGGATCAATCGCCACGAGGAAATCATTCCCTGGGCCTCTATCACCAAACCCCCATCGGCGGAACTTCGCCCCGATCAACTGGACTCGGACTCTCTGCCCGAATATGAGGCGCTGGATCCGATTCTCCGAGCCTATATTGAAGAACATCTGGATGCCGCTTCGATCGCGAGACGACTGGGTGCGGATCGGGCCGAAGTGGATCGTGTGATTCGGATGATCGACCGAAATGAATATAAACGACGCCAGGCGGCGCCGGGACTGCGCATCACCACAAAGGCTTTCGGCTATGGGCGGAGGATGCCCATTGCGGCGTATGATTAATCTTAATTGAAACAGGAATGCCATGAGCGCCGAGTGGCGAGACGGAGACAATCGCGAGAATCAGTCCCGGCCGTTGATCAAACGACCGGTGGTCTATTTGGCCCTCGCATGGATGGGCGGCATGATCGTCGGCTCGGCGGGGGCGGCGCCGGTCTGGGGCTTTGCCTGGGCCGCCGTGGTTTGCGGCGGCGCTCATGGAGCGATTGTCTGGATGGCGCGACGCAATGGCGGCGCCTGGCGGATAGGGGCCGGCGGCATCCTGCTGTGGGGCGCCGTTTTTCTGTTGGGAGCTGCGCGGCAGCGCCAGCTGGCAGACGAGGAACGATTGTCCCAGGCGATGATCCAGGCGGCGTTGGCCGACGGGGTCGTTTCGTTTACCGGGCGCATGGGCTCTTCCGTCTCCGCTCGTGACCAGAGCGCGACCTTTGATGTGACGGATTGCCTATTGCGCGCCGCCAAAGATGGGGCCGTTTACCGCCTGCCTTTGGCCATCCGGGTGACCTGTCGGGGACCGGCCCTGTGGGCCGTGACAAAGGCGAATCCGGCGCCAGGCCATTGGGTTTCCATCCGCGATGCCCAATGGAATCCTCCGGGGCAGGTCAATCCCGGTGTGTTTCAATATGACGACTACCTGAGAGATCATGGGGCGGTGGGGTTGGCGGTCTGCTATTCCGATCGCCAGTTGATGATTGCTCCGCCGACGGACGCCGGTGGTTGGACGCGCTTTCAAGGATGGGTCGCCGGTTATCGAACAGCGGTGACCGGTTTGATTCGCGTCAGCATGTCCGAAGAACAGGCAAAACTGGTCGAGGCCATTTTATTCGGTCGCGCCTGGCGGATCCCGGAAAAACAGCGTGACGCCTTCTTGCGCAGCGGGACCATGCACCTCTTCGCCGTCAGCGGACTCCATACGGGACTGATGGCGTTTTTTGTTTTTTTGGGATTCCGTCTGGCGCGAATCCGTCCCAAGTGGGCGTATGTGGGCGCCTGCTTATGCCTCGTTATCTATGTGATTCTGACGGATTTTCGCCCTTCAGCGATTCGGGCCGCCATCATGTATGGATGCGTGTCGGCGCCATTTTTCCTTAAATACAAAGTGGATCCCCTGGCGGCGCTGGCCTTTGCGGCGATCGTGTCACTGGCGATCTGGCCGCGCGCCCTGTGGCAGGCCGGCTTTCAATTGTCTTACCTGTGCATGTTGGGATTATTAACGCTGGCGCCGCCTTTGATGGATCTGCTCACCTTTCAGGCGCCGGGACGGAAGGGGGTTGGGGAGACGCCCTCCTGGTGGGCGCGACGCGGGCGCGTGTGGCTGAGTCAACTGGTGTTGAGGCCTGCCATGGTGTGTCTGGCGGTTCAACTGGTCCTGTTGCCCTTCTTGACGCTTTACTTCCAGCGCGTTTCGTTTATTGCGCCCCTGACGGCCATCCTGACAGCGTTTCCGGTCATGGTAGCCATCGGCGCTTCCGCTCTCTTATCGACCGTGGGGTTTCTGGGGCCGGATGTGGCGGGGGGGCTGGGGTGGCTGGCGGGCCAGTCGGCTGCGCTGACGAAATGGGTCTCCGTGGGATTGGCCTGGGCCCCTGGCGCCTCCGTGGCCACAGCGGGCATGCCCTACTACATGATCGGCGCCTACTATGTCTGGCTCTTTTCGGCTTCCTGGCTTCGGCCCGTTCGCACGCCAGTCGAAGCCTTCCGTGGACGAGCGGAACTCTTGATCCGACTGGCCGGAGTTGCTGTCTTTTGGGCCGTCTTGGGCTGGATCGGCGTCGGGGACGGGAGCCTGCGAATCGTCTTTCTCGACGTGGGCCAGGGCGACGCCTGTTTTACACAGTTTCCCGATGGGAAAACCATGCTCGTGGACGGCGGCGGCGGCGGACGGCAATGGGATCAAGGAACCCGGACTGTTGTTCCGGCCCTGACGGCGATGGGTGTCCGTAAACTGGACCTCCTGGTGGCGACCCACCCAGACGCGGATCATGTGGGCGGACTGCCGGCGGTGATGCAGGTCTGGCCCCCCGCTCTGACACTCCACTCGGGCGACGACGACAAGGACACGGCGGTGGCGGAGCGGTTTGAAACGGCCATGACCGTCTTCGCTTTTCGGAATAAGGCGGTCCGGGCTGGCGATCGATTCGATGGCGATGGATATGCCGCCGAAGTGCTTTGGCCCACGGACGCCGCTGTGGCGGCGCCGGAGTCGAACGCGGCTTCCGTCGCGTTACGGATCGTATATGATCAATTCGCCATGTTGTTGGCCGGAGACATGGAGGCGGATGCCGAAGGGGAGTTGATCCGGGCAAAGGCCCCTTTGGAGGCGACCTTACTGAAGGTTTCGCATCATGGCAGCTCGGGCGTCGCCACATCGGCTTTTCTCCAAGCCGTGGACCCGGAGGTGTCCGTGATCTCGGTCGGCATTGACAATCGCTATGGGCATCCGGCGCCTTCTGTCGTGGAAAGACTGGAGAAAGCCGGCGTCATGATTTTCCGGACCGATCGACATGGCGCCATCGAATTCAAAACGGACGGACGACGCCTCTGGGCCCGAGTGGCTACCGCGACCAAGGGTGGGGGATGATTCGCTTGACGGAAAACGAGTGTTTTGCGTCAATAGTTGTAATAAAAATTTAACAGTCTTTCTGAAGGTGAAACGGCATGATGACTCCTCGTGTGACGAACGCGTACAACCTGAATCGCACTTTCCGCCGGGGCCAACCTTTGGCCCTCCTTATGATTCTGTGGAGCGTCCTCTTGACAGCGGCGGCCCAAGAGACGACTTCCCCAACGATGGACTGGGAAAATCCCGCCATCTTTGGAATCAATAAGCGGGAACCCCATGCGACCTTTATGGCCTGGCCCACCGAACGCGCGGCTCGCACGATGGACCGAAGCAAAACGCCCTGGGTGGCGTCTCTCAATGGAGACTGGCGTTTCTTTTGGGCGCCGTCGCCGAGCTTACGCCCCGAAGGCTTTGAACGCGTGGACTTCGACGATAGCGACTGGCGGACCATACCCGTTCCTTCAAACTGGCAAACCGAAGGGTATGGACTGCCCATCTATACGAATATCCAATATCCGTTTGGCCCCGCGAATCCTCCCCATATTCCTCACGACAACAATCCGGTGGGGGCGTATCGCCGCGCCTTCCGTGTTCCAAAATCATGGGACGGTCGGACCGTTTTCCTGCGCTTCGAAGGGGTGGAGTCGGCTTTCTATTTCTGGATCGACGGGCGGCGCGTGGGATATAGTCAGGGGAGTCGAACTCCAGCGGAGTTTGACATCACCCCTTTTCTGTCTCCGGAGAAGAGAGAACATATCCTCGCTGTGGAAGTCTATCGCTGGTCGGACGGCTCCTATCTGGAAGACCAGGACTTCTGGCGGCTGAGTGGAATCTTTCGCGATGTCAATCTGGTGTCCGTTACCCATCCGCATATCTGGGACTTCAAGGTGGAGACGGAATTGGATGCGAATTATCGCAACGCGGTTCTGCGGGTCTCGACCCAGGTCCGCAATACGGGCGATACACCGAAGGCCTTCGAGTTGGAATTAAAACTGACGGACGAAACGGGTCGCGTCCTTGTCGATGGGCTGAAGGGGTCGGGCATCCTTCCGCCCCGTTTCGGCAAGGAAATGACCCTCAAATACGATGTGGAGGCCCCCAATCTCTGGTCCGCGGAAACACCCTATCGGTATTGTTTGTATCTGATCCTGAAGGATGAACTGAGCCGTGTGATCGAGGTGGTCCCCTGGCGCGTGGGCTTTCGGCAGGTGGAAATCGCTGATGGCCAGTTGAAAGTCAACGGGCGCCCGGTGCGCCTCAAAGGCGTCAATCGACATGAACATGACCCGGACACGGGACATACCATTTCGCGCGAGTCGATGATTCGGGACATCCTCCTGATGAAGCAACATAACATCAACGCCGTGCGCGCCTCCCATTATCCAAACGATTCCCAGTGGTATTCCCTGTGTGATGAATTTGGATTGTATGTGATCGACGAGGCCAATGTGGAATGTCACGGCGCCCTCTCGTTGAGCGGGGATAAGGCCTGGGAGGCGGCCATACTGGATCGGGTCCGCCGAATGGTGGCTCGGGACAAAAATCACGCATCCATTATTGTCTGGTCCCTGGGCAATGAATGTGGTTTCGGCGCGAACATGGCCGCCGCATATAAATGGGTCAAAGCGAACGACCCCACCCGGCCCGTTCAATACGAACCGGCTGGCACGCGGCCCGAAACGGATATTATCTGTCCCATGTATCCCGATCCCGAAGCCCTGGACCGGCACGTGGAAAGCGGTGATCCACGTCCCCTGATCATGTGCGAATACGCCCACGCCATGGGAAACAGCACGGGGCATATCCGGGCATACTGGGACCGTATCGACAAACATCCCGGCCTTCAGGGCGGATTTATCTGGGATTGGGCGGATCAGGGACTGAGGGCCTGGTCCGCCTCCGGCGAATCCTATTGGGCCTATGGAGGGGACTTCGGCCCTCCCGGAACGCCCAGCGATGACAACTTCTGTATGAACGGCCTGGTCGGAACGGACCGCGCGCCCCATCCCGGGCTGAGCGAGGTGAAAAAGGTGTATCAAAATATCCAGGTCGAACCCGTGGACGTTCTGGACGGGCGCGTGCGAATCCGCAATGGAAGGATTTTTACCGACCTGATTCTCGGCCCTGACGATACGGAATGCCGATGGACCCTCAGGATGGATGACAAAAAAGTGGCGGAGGGGACGGTTCAAGGTTTGCGAATGGCTCCGGGGCATGCTGTGGTGACGCAAGCGCCTTTTGTTCAGCCGGAACTCGCGCCCGGCGCGATGATGTGGCTGGATTTTTCCTTCCGGACCACAAAAGCGACCCCTTGGGCGCCGGCGGGCCATGAATTGGCCTGGGAGCAATTCAATCTGCCGGTTGAATCGCGCCGCCCCATGATTCAATGGGCCGAGGCCCCTGTGCTGGCATTCAATGAAAACGAACACTGGATCGGCATTGGTGGTGAAGATTTTGAAATTATCTTTGACAAAAAAGAAGGAACCATTCGGACGTGGCAGTTTCGGGGAATGGATCTGTTGCGATCGGGACCGCAACCGGACTTCTGGCGCGCGCCGACGGATAACCATGTGGGAAACAAGATGGCCGATGGGCAGCGTGTCTGGCGAGAGGCCAGCCGAAGCCGGCGGGTGGACCGTATCCTGGCTGACCGTCTGCGCCCCGGCGTCATTCGCGTGTCCGTCTGGACCACGCTTCCCGCCGGCGATTCGCCTTTTGAAACCGCCTATACTGTTTTTGCTACGGGGGATGTGCTGGTTGAATCCCGCTTTCGCCCCGGCGCCATGGATTTGCCGCCCCTGCCGCGGATAGGACTGCGCATGACGCTGGACGCCGCCTTTAGCCAACTGGAGTGGTATGGGCGGGGACCGGAACCAACCTATCCGGATCGCAAAGAAGCCCGGATGGGGCGATATGGCGGCCACGTGGCTGATCAGTTCGTCCCCTATTCGCGCCCACAGGAATGTGGCGCCAAACAAGACGCGCGTTGGATGACGCTCACCAACGACAAAGGGGTGGGACTCCTGGCGGTGGGTATGCCCACCATGGGATTCAATGCGCAGATTTACACGACAGACGATCTGGAATCGGCCCGCCACCCACATAAATTGCCCCGGCGTGATGTGATCCAGTTAAACCTGGATCATCGGCAGATGGGACTGGGCGGCGACACCAGCTGGGGGCGCAAGGCTCGCCCCCATCCCGAGTTCCTGATTCAACCCGAACCCATCAAATTCCAAATGCGCCTTCGCCCCATCGACACCCGTGAGGAAAATCCCATGGAAGCCGGTCGATTTGATATTGGTGTCTTTGATGTGTTCTAAGAAGCAAGCATGCCATCGTGACGGCGCCGATACCACATATACGGCCCGCGCCCCAGAAGCCAAACATCCGCCAAGC